>NZ_JBSGDP010000007.1:0-149592 GCF_053602435.1 Nocardia sp. NPDC004415 | reverse complement strand
CTCAGTGCCTGGGTGGCGACACCGGCGGTGATACCGATGCCGAGGACCAGCAGTTTCGGGTGCGCGCCCAGGAGGTGGCCGCGCAGAACCATCTGCCGTGCGTGTACCTGGTCGACTCCGGCGGCGCCTTCCTGCCCCGCCAGGACGAGGTGTTCCCCGATCGCGAGCACTTCGGCCGCATCTTCTACAACCAGGCGAACATGAGCGCCAAGGGCATCGCGCAGATCGCGGCAGTGCTCGGCTCGTGCACCGCCGGTGGCGCGTACGTGCCCGCGATGGCGGATGAGGCCGTCATCGTGCGCGACCAGGGCACCATCTTCCTCGGCGGTCCGCCGCTGGTGAAGGCGGCCACCGGCGAGGTGGTCACGGCCGAGGAACTCGGTGGCGGCCTGCTGCATTCGCGCACCTCCGGCGTCACCGACCACCTCGCCGACGACGACCGCGACGCGCTGCGCATCGTGCGCAAGATCGTCGGCACGCTCGGCCCCAAGCCCGAGGCGCCGTGGGAGGTGCTGCCGAGCACGCCGCCTGCCAAGGCCGAGGACGAGCTCTACGACGTGGTTCCCGTCGACCCGCGCACGCCCTACGACGTGCGCGAGGTGATCGACCGGATCGTCGACGGCGAGGCCGGATTCCACGAGTTCAAGGCCGAATACGGCAAGACCCTGGTCACCGGGTTCGCCCGCATCCACGGGCATCCGGTCGGCATCGTGGCCAACAACGGCGTGCTGTTCGCCGAATCCGCCATGAAGGGCGCGCATTTCATCGAACTGTGCGACAAGCGCAAGATCCCGCTGCTGTTCCTGCAGAACATCACCGGGTTCATGGTCGGGCGCGACTACGAGGCGGGCGGCATCGCCAAGCACGGCGCCAAGATGGTCACCGCGGTGGCCTGCGCGCGGGTGCCGAAGCTGACCGTGGTGATCGGCGGCTCCTACGGCGCGGGCAACTACTCCATGTGCGGGCGCGCGTATTCGCCGCGCTTCCTGTGGATGTGGCCCAACGCGCGCATCTCGGTGATGGGTGGCGAGCAGGCGGCCTCGGTGCTGTCGACCGTGCGTGGCGATCAGCTCGACAGCGCGGGCAAGCCGTGGTCGGACGAGGACCAGGAGGCTTTCAAGGCCCCGATCCGCGAGCAGTACGAGACCCAGGGCAACCCGTACTACGCCACCGCGCGCCTCTGGGACGACGGCGTGATCGCACCCACCGACACCAGAACCGTGCTCGGCCTTGCCCTTTCGGTGTGCGCGCAGGCGCCGCTCGAACCCGTTTCCTACGGCGTATTCCGGATGTGAGCGACATGCTGAACAATTCCACTCCCGTCGAGTTCGACACCGTGCTGGTCGCCAATCGCGGTGAGATCGCGGTGCGTGTGATCAAGACCTTGCGCGCCATGGGTATTCGCTCGGTCGCGGTGTACAGCGATGCCGACGCGGGCGCCCGGCACGTGCGCGAGGCCGATGTCGCGGTGCGGCTGGGTCCGGCGCCCGCGCGCGAGAGCTACCTGTCGATCGAGAAGGTCGTCGATGCCGCGATCCGGTCCGGCGCGCAGGCGGTGCATCCGGGTTATGGCTTCCTGTCCGAGAATTCGGCGTTCGCGGCGGCGCTGGCCGACGCGGGCATCGAGTTCCTCGGCCCGCCGGCCGAGGCGATCGAGGTGATGGGCGACAAGATCACCGCCAAGCACACCGTCACCGCCTTCGGGGTGCCGGTGGTGCCCGGTCTCGCCGAGCCCGGTCTCGACGACGAGCAGCTGATCACCGCCGCCACCGACATCGGCTATCCGGTGCTGGTGAAGCCGTCGGCCGGTGGTGGTGGCAAGGGCATGCGCCGGGTCGACCGGCCCGAGGACCTGCCAGCCGCCCTGGTCAGCGCCCGGCGCGAGGCGAGTGCCGCCTTCGGCGACGACACACTGTTCCTGGAGCGTTTCGTCCTGCGGCCGCGCCACATCGAGGTGCAGATCCTGGCCGACAAGTTCGGCAATGTGGTGCATCTGGGCGAACGCGAATGCAGTTTGCAGCGCAGGCACCAGAAGGTGATCGAGGAGGCGCCCTCGCCGCTGCTGGACCCCGAGACCAGGGCGCGTATCGGCGCCGCGGCCTGCGATACCGCGCGCAGCGTGGACTACGTGGGCGCGGGCACCGTGGAGTTCATCGTCTCGGCCGACCGGCCCGACGAGTTCTTCTTCATGGAGATGAACACCCGCCTCCAGGTGGAGCACCCGGTGACCGAGCTGGTCACCGGTGTCGACCTGGTGGAATGCCAGGTGCGGGTCGCCGCCGGTCAGCGGCTCACGCGCACGCAGGACGAGATCCACCTGGTCGGGCACGCGATCGAGGCGCGCGTCTATGCCGAGGACCCGGGCCGCGGCTTCCTGCCGACCGGCGGCACGGTGCTCGCCCTGTCGGAGCCGGAAGGCCCTGGTGTGCGGGTGGATTCGGGTCTGCTCGAGGGCACCGTGGTCGGTAGCGACTACGACCCCATGCTGTCGAAGGTGATCGCTCGCGGCGACACCCGCGCCGACGCCCTGGCCCGGCTCGACCGCGCCCTGGAACAGACCGTGCTGCTCGGCGTGACCAGCAATATCGAGTTCCTGCGCTTCCTGCTCGCCGACGACGACGTGCGGGCCGGGCGGCTCGACACCGCGCTGCTCGACCGCCGGGTCGCCGATTTCCGGCCCGCCACCGTCACCGAGGACGACTTCGTCGCCGCCGCGGCGTATCACTGGCTGCGCCGCTGGCCCGCTCCGGGTGGCGACCCCTGGTCGGTGCCCACCGGCTGGCGGCTCGGCGCACCGGCACCGACCGTGCTACGGCTGGCGGCGGGCGACCAGGTGCGCCACGTCTACCTCACGGGCACACCGGAATCCGCGACGGTGCGACTCGAGTCCGATGACGCGGACGGACAGGCGCGACACGCCTCGCTCACCGCCGCCCTGCACGGCGACCGCCTCACCCTCACCGTGGACGGACTCCGGCGCGTGCATCGCGTCGCCGAGGCCGACGGCCAGGTGTGGGTGAGCACCGGCGGAAGCGTCGCAGTGCTGCGCGAGGTGGCCGAGGCGAGCGTGCGCAGCGATGCCGCGCACATCGGCGACGCCGAGATCCGCAGTCCCATGCCGGGTTCGGTGATCGCGGCCCCGGTCGCCGACGGCGCGACCGTCGCGGTGGGCGACCCGGTGATCGTCATCGAGGCCATGAAGATGGAGCACGCGCTCACCGCCCCCGTCGCGGGCACCGTCGAGGTGCTGGTGGCGCCCGGCGCCCAGGTGAGACTCGACCAGGTACTGGTCCGGGTGCTCGCCCAGTCCACCGAAACCGTTGTCGCCGAGACCGTTAGCGAAGGAACTCCCGCATGACCGACTACCTGTCCACCGGCTCGCTGCCGGAGGAATACCGTCAGCTCGCCCTGACCGTGCGCGACTTCGCCCAGCAGGTGGTCGCCCCGGTGTCGGCGAAACACGATGCCGAGCACAGCTTCCCGTACGAGGTCGTGGCGGGCATGGCCGAGATGGGCCTGTTCGGCCTGCCCTTCCCCGAGGAGTTCGGCGGCATGGGTGGCGACTACTTCGCCCTGTGTCTGGCGCTCGAGGAACTCGGCAAGGTCGACCAGAGCGTGGCGATCACGCTGGAGGCCGGCGTGTCGCTGGGCGCCATGCCGATCTACCGCTTCGGTGACGACAAGCAGAAGACCGAATGGCTGCCCCAGCTCACCAGCGGGCAGGCGCTGGCCGGTTTCGGCCTCACCGAACCCGATGCGGGCAGTGACGCGGGCGGCACCCGCACCACCGCCGTCGAGGACGGCGAGAGCTGGGTGATCAACGGCGCCAAGCAGTTCATCACCAACTCCGGTACCGACATCACCCGGCTGGTCACCGTCACCGCGGTCACCGGGCAGACCGGCGGCAAGAAGGAGATCTCCACCATCCTGGTGCCGACCTCCACCCCGGGTTTCGTCGCCGAACCGGCCTACAACAAGGTCGGCTGGAACGCCTCGGACACCCATCCGCTCAGCTTCACCGACGTGCGCGTACCCAGGGAGAACCTGCTCGGCGAGCGCGGCCGCGGCTACGCGAATTTCCTGCGCATCCTCGACGAGGGCCGCATCGCCATCGCCGCGCTGGCGGTCGGTGCCGCGCAGGGCTGTGTCGACGAGAGCGTGCGCTACGCCAACGAGCGTCTGGCCTTCGGGCAGGCCATCGGCCGCAATCAGGCCATCGCCTTCAAGATCGCCCGGATGGAGGCGCGCGCCCACGTGGCCCGCACCGCCTACTACGACGCGGCCGCGCTGATGCTGGCCGGTAAGCCGTTCAAGAAGGCCGCCTCGATCGCGAAGATGGTCGCCAGCGAGGCCGCCATGGACAACGCGCGCGACGCCACCCAGATCTTCGGCGGCAACGGCTTCATGAACGAATACCCGGTCTCCAGGCACTACCGTGACAGCAAGATCCTGGAAATCGGTGAGGGCACTACGGAGGTGCAGCTGATGCTGATCGCAAGGGAGCTGGGTCTGTGAGTGAACACCGGCGGGTCGTGCAGCGGGGGCTGTGGTTCGAGGAGTTCGAGATCGGCACGATCTACGAGCACCGTCCGGGGCGCACCATCACCGAGGCCGACAATGTCCTGTTCACCACGCTGACCATGAACACCCAGGCGCTGCACCTGGACGCGGCCTTCGCCGACGCGCAGCCGCCGTTCAACCAGCGCCTGGTGAACTCGATGTTCACGCTGTCCACGCTGGTCGGGCTCTCGGTCGCCCAGCTCACCCAGGGCACGCTGGTGGCCAATCTCGGATTCTCGGAGATGTCGCTGCCCGCGCCGCTGTTCCACGGCGACACCATGTACGCCGAAACGCTGGTCACCGACAAGCGCGAGTC
Organism: Nocardia sp. NPDC004415; assembly: GCF_053602435.1. Lineage (NCBI taxonomy): Bacteria > Bacillati > Actinomycetota > Actinomycetes > Mycobacteriales > Nocardiaceae > Nocardia > Nocardia sp. NPDC004415. Next base: position 144,716 of record NZ_JBSGDP010000007.1, on the reverse strand, counting down.
CAAGAGCCGGCCGGGTGAGGGCATCGTCAGCCTCACCCACACCGCGCGCAACCAGCACGGCGTGGTCGTGGCCGTGGCGGTCCGGCAGACCCTGGTCAGAAAGGCGCCGACAGCATGAGCACCTGGCAACCGAGCGGACCGGCCTGGCTGTTCTGCCCCGCCGACCGCCCCGAACGCTTCGCCAAGGCCGCCGCGGCGGCCGATGTGGTGATCCTCGATCTCGAGGACGGCGTGGCCGCGGGCGACAAGACCGCCGCGCGCAACGCGCTGATGGAGACCCCGCTCGACCCGCGACACACCGTGGTCCGGGTCAACGCGGCAGGCACCGAGGAGCACGCGGCCGACCTGGCCACCCTCGCCCACACCGGCTACCGCCGCGTCATGCTGCCCAAATGCGAATCGGCCGAACAGGTCAGGAACCTGGCGGGCTACGAGGTGATCGTGCTGATCGAGTCGCCGCTGGGCGCGATCCGGGTGGCCGAGTCGGCGGCGGTCGAGAACGCGATCGGCGTGATGTGGGGTGCCGAGGACCTGGTCGCCGGGCTCGGCGGCAATGCCAGCAGGCACGCCGACGGCAGCTACCGCGATATCGCCCGGCACGTGCGGTCGACGAGCCTGCTGGCGGCCAAGGCCTTCGGCAAGTTCGCCCTGGACTCGGTCTTCCTCGACATCAAGGATCTCGAGGGACTGGCCGTGGAGACGCTCGACGCGGTGGCCGTCGGCTTCGACGCCAAAGTCGCCATCCATCCCAGCCAGGTCGCGGTGATCCGCGAGGGTTACGCGCCCGACCCCGACGAGCTCGGGTGGGCGCGGCGGGTGCTGGCCGAGGTGCCCAACCATCGGGGCGTGTTCGCGTTCGAGGGCCGCATGGTCGACGCGCCGGTGCTGCGGCACGCGGAGCGGATCGTGCGCCGGGCCGAACTGCCCGGCTGACCAGCACCCGGCGCACGGGTCGAGTACCGCCCGCGCGCCGGGGTAATCATCGACGGGGCAGTTCCGGCCCGCGCAAACCAGAACGAGGAGGACATCCGGTGCAACCGCAGTGGGAACCGACCGCCCAGGACATCGCGTCGGCACGGATCACCGACTTCGCCGCGTTCGTGAGCCGCCGGACCGGCGAGCAGTACCCCGACTACCGGGCGCTGTGGCAGTGGTCGGTCGATGACGTCGCCGGGTTCTGGCAGGCGGTGTGGGACTACTTCGCACTGGGCGCGACGGCGGGCGAGGTGCTCGGTTCCCGGGAGATGCCCGGCGCGCGGTGGTTCCCCGGCACCCGGCTCAACTATGTCGACCAGATCATCCGGATGGCCCAGCCGCACCGGCCCGCGATCATCGCGCTGCACGAGGACACCGAACCGCGCGAGGTCTCCTGGGCCGAATTGATCGAGCAGGTCGCGGTTTTCGCGCGGACGCTGCGGGATCAGGGCGTCGAGCCGGGCGACCGGGTGATCGGCTACCTGCCCAATATCCCCGAGGCGATCGTCGCCTTCCTGGCCACGGCGAGCATCGGCGCGGTGTGGAGCGCCTGCGGACAGGACTATTCGGCCAAGGCGGCGCTGGACCGGCTCGGCCAGCTCGACCCGGTCGTGCTGGTCACCGCCGACGGCTATCGTTTCGGCGGCAAGGAACACGACAAGCGCGCCGAGATCGCCGCTCTCCAGGAAGGGCTGCCCACCCTGCGCGCCACCGTCGCGGTCTCGCAGCTCGGCCTCGATGTCGCCGACTCGCTGCCCTGGTCCACCGCGATCACCGACGAGAGTTTCGGCGTGATCGACACCGTAGCGGTCGATTTCGATCATCCGCTGTGGATCGTGTTCTCCTCCGGCACCACCGGCCTGCCCAAGGGCATCGTGCACGGTCACGGCGGTGTCCTGCTCGAACATCTGAAAGCCGTTGCGCTGCAATCGGACATCGGACCCGCCGACACCTTCTTCTGGTTCACCAGCCCGAGCTGGATGATGTGGAACTTCCAGGTCGCCGGGCTGCTCACCGGGTCGACCATCGTCACCTACGACGGCAGCCCGACCGCCGGTTCGCCGGATGCGCTGTGGCGCTTGGCCGCCGAGGTTCGCGCGACCGTGCTGGGCACCAGTCCCGGCTATGTGCTGGCCTGCATCAAGGCGGGTTCGGTGCCGCGCGCCGACCACGATCTGTCCGCGCTGCGCACCGTCGGCATCACCGGCTCGGCCCTGCCGGTGTCGACCGCGCTGTGGCTCGGCGAGAACGCGGGCGAGCACGTGCAGGTGAACTCGATCAGCGGCGGCACCGATGTGGTGTCGGCGTTCATCGGTGGTGTGCCGACGGTGCCGGTGTGGCCGGGTGAGCTGTCGGTGCCGTATCTGGGCGTCGCCCTGGACGCCTACGACGAGGCCGGGCAGCCGGTGCGCGGCGAGGTAGGCGAGCTGGTGGTGACCGCGCCGATGCCGTCCATGCCGGTCGCCTTCTGGCGCGACGAGGACGGAAAGCGTTACCACGACGCCTATTTCGACACCTATCCCGGCATCTGGCGCCACGGCGACTGGATCACCCTGACCGAGCGCGGCAGCGTCGTCGTGCACGGGCGCTCCGACTCCACCCTCAACCGGCACGGCATCCGGATGGGCAGCGCGGACATCTACCAGGTGGTCGAGCAGTTCCCGGAGATCGCCGAGGCGCTGGTGATCGGCGCCGAACAGCCCGACGGCGGCTACTGGATGCCGCTGTTCGTCGTGCTCGCGCCCGGCGCCGAACTCACCGAGGACCTGTCCGCGCGGGTCCGCGACGCGATCCGCACCGAGGTGTCCCCGCGCCACGTTCCCGACGAGATCCGCGCGGCCCCCGGCGTCCCGCACACGCGCACCGGCAAGAAGCTGGAGGTGCCGATCAAGAAGCTGTTCCAGGGCGCCGATCCGGCGCGGGTGGTCGAACGCAGCGCCGTCGACGATCCGGCGCTGCTGGACTGGTATGCCCGGATAAGCCCTCCTCACAAGGGCTAATACACTTCTCGTATGAATATCGGCGAGTCTGGTGGGGCGCGTGGGTCGATAGTCGACGGTGCGGCGGGGGAAGGGGTACGCAGGCGGCCGAAGAATCGGCGCGCGCAGATCGCGGCCACCTCCGCGATGGCCTTCGGCGCCGCCGGGTACCACGGGGTGAGCATGGAGGACATCGCCTCCGGGCTCGGCATCAGTTCGGCCGCGCTGTATCGCCACTACCCGAGCAAGTACGCGCTGTTCCGGGAGGAACTGCTGCGGGTGGGTCAGGCGTTCACCGCCTCGATCGACATCGACGGCGACCCGGTGGACGCGGCGCACCGACTGCGGCACATGCTCACCGGCCTCACCGGCGCCACCGTGGAGAATCGCGCCACCGTCACCCTGGTGCGCTGGGAGGGCCGCTACCTCGAACCGGCCGACCGGCAGGTCCTCGACGACCATCGCGGCGCGGTCCTGGTCGCCTTCGCCGAGCAGCTCTCCGTCCTGCGTCCCGAACTCACGCCCGCCGATCTGCGCATGCTCGCCACCGCCATGCTCGGTGTGATCACCAGCATCGCCGACCATCACGCCGCGCTGCCCGCGCGCACCCTCACCAAGCTGCTCGGTTCGGCCTGTATGGCGCTCAGCGGTCCCGGTCTGCCGCCCGCGGCCCCGGCGAGTGAGCGGTCGAGCAGGCTCGCCATCCCGGAGGCGTTCAAGCACGAACTGCTGCTGCGCAAGGCCGTGGAGCTGTTCCACGAGCGCGGATACCCGAACGTCAGCGTGGAGGACATCGCCTCGGCGGCCGGGCTCTCGGCGGCCTCGGCGGTGTACCGGTTCTATCGCGGCAAGGCCGACATCCTGGCCGCCGCGTTCCGGCGCGCGGCCGACCGGGTGTCCGGGGCGATCGGGCGCGCGGTGGCCGGCACCAGCGACAGCGGCGCGGCGCTGGACCAGCTCATCGAGCAGTTCGTCGCCGACACCTTCGACGAGCGGGCGCTGGCCGTGGTCTACTACGCCGAATTCGGGCACGTACCCGCCGAGGAGCGCGCGGTGCTGCGCAATATCCAGCGGCTCAGCGTGCAGGAATGGGCGCGGCTGGTGCGCGATGTGCGACCCGCGCTGTCGGCGGCCGAGGCGCGGTTCCTGGTGCACGCGGCCTTCGCGATGGTGATCGATCTGGGTCAGGCCTTCGGCGACGATCCGGTCGCCTGCCGGGCCAGAACCGGCTTCCTGATGCGGCGCGTACTGCTGGGTTGAGCACGGATTTCACCCGTTGCGTGTGAGGCAGCGCGCGGCCGCCCGGTCCTAGGGTGGTGCTCGATGCCATCGAACGGAGGGTGGATGGACGGTCACCACGAGCTGAGCAGGCGCACCCTGTTCGGCCTCGGCGCGGCGGCCACGTTCGCCGTCGCGCTGCCCGGCTGCGGCCGGGACGACCCCCTCCCCACCGCGGTCCGCACCACCACCGGTTCCCCCGATGTGGTCGCCACGGCGACTGAGGCCTACATCTTCGGGTATCCGATGATCATGCTCGACATCATGCGGGCGGTCAGCGCGCCGACCAACGTGCTCGACCACAGCACCCTGCCCGATCCGCTGGATCGCGGGGTCGCCCGGCTCAGCCACGACATGGTCTACACCCAGGCGTGGCTGGACCTGGCCGAGGAGCCGATGGTGCTGCAGATCCCCGGCGCCGAGCCCGATCGCTACTGGGTCTTCCAGCTGCTCGACGGCTGGGGCAACACCGTGCACGACCTGACCAGCAAGGACCCGCGCACCACCGTCGACGCCGACGGCCCGCCCTACACGTATCTGATCGCCGGACCCCACTGGTCGGGCAAGCCGCCCCCGCACACCGTGGAGCTGCGCATCCCGACGGCGCTGTCGACGATCGTCGGCCGGTTCCAGATCAACGGGGCCCAGGACGCACCGCGGGTCAACGAATTGCAGCGGCAGATGAAGCTGGTGCCGCTGCGGCTGTGGGAACAGGGCAGGCAGGACGCCACCGTCACCCGGGTGCACCAGATCGACCGGGGCACCGAACCGCCGGTCAAGCGGATCGCCGCGCTCGACGGGCGCACCTATCTCAACCGGATGTGCCGGCTCATGCTCACCAACCCGCCCGCCCGGGCCGACGAACCGATGATGCGGCAGCTGGCCACCATCGGCGTGCGCCCCGGCGGCACCGTCGACGGACTGCCCGACAGTGCCCTCGACACCGCCGTGCGCGAGGCGCACCACCGCATCGACACCTGGCACGACCCCACCGCCCGGATGGTCCACGGCTGGGACATCCCCACCCAGCTCAGCGACTTCGGCACCGACTATCTGCGCCGGGCCGCGCTCACCATGCGCTCCCCCGGCTTCGCACCCACCCGCGACGTCCTCTACGCCACCATCTGGTCGGCGCCAACCACCGACGACGCGGGCGTGCCGCTGCGCTATCGCATCCGCTTCGCGCCCGGTCAGTGGCCACCGGTCGAGGCCTTCGCCTCGATCACCGCCTACGACACCCAGGGGTTCCTGGTGCCCAACCCGGCGCAGATCTACTCGGTCGGGCACATCCCGCCGGTGGTGCCCGCGCGCGACGGCTCGGTGGAGATCATCGTGCAGCACGCGGACCCGGGAACCGAAGTCCCCGAGGGTAATTGGCTACCCATTCCGGACACCGGCGAATTCTCCCTCACCCTGCGCCTCTACGCCCCGAAACAGTCCGCGCTGGAAGGACAGTGGACCCCACCGCCGATGGAACGCGACGATTAGGAGATGGAATGAGCGACAGCAATTTCACGACCTCGGATGCGGGTATTCCCGTACCCAGTGACGAGCACTCGCTGACCGTGGGGCCGGACGGCCCGATTCTGCTCCACGATGCGTATCTGATCGAGAAGATGGCGCAGTTCAATCGCGAACGCGTGGTGGAGCGTCAGCCACATGCCAAGGGCGGCGGTGCTTTCGGCGTCTTCGAGGTGACCGACGATGTCAGCGCCTACACCTGCGCCGACGTCTTCCAGCCCGGGACGAAGACGGAGATGCTGGCCCGGTTCTCCTCGGTCGCCGGCGAGCGTGGGAGCCCGGACACCTGGCGTGATCCGCGCGGTTTCGCGCTCAAGTTCTACACCACCGCGGGCAATTTCGACCTGGTCGGCAACAACACCCCGGTGTTCTTCATGCGCGATCCGATGAAGTTCCAGGATTTCATCCGATCGCAGAAACGCCGCGCCGACAACAACTTACGCGACAACGACATGCAGTGGGACTTCTGGACACTGTCGCCGGAGTCGGCGCACCAGGTGGCGTGGCTGCTGGGTGACCGGGGTATCCCGAAGACCTGGCGGCACATGAACGGCTATTCGAGCCACACCTATCTCTGGTACAACGCCGGCGGCGAACGGTTCTGGGTGAAATACCATTTCAAGTCCGATCAGGGCGTGGACTTCCTCACCCAGGAGGAGGGTGACCGGTACGCCTCCACCGACACCGATCACTACATCCGTGACCTGTGGGAGCACATCCGCGACGGCGAGTTCCCCAGCTGGACCCTGCACATGCAGATCATGCCGTTCGACGAGGCGAAGACCTACCGCTTCAACCCCTTCGACCTGACCAAGGTCTGGCCGCACGGCGACTACCCGCTCATCCGGGTCGGGCGCATGACCCTGAACCGCAATGTCACCGACTACCACACCGAGATCGAGCAGGCCGCCTTCGAACCGAGCAACGCGGTGCGCGGCACCGGCCCCAGCCCCGACAAGATGCTGCTGGGCCGCTGGTTCTCCTACCCCGACGCCCACCGCCACCGCATCGGCGCGAACTACACTCTGCTGCCGGTCAATTCACCCCACGCCGCCCCGGTGCACAGCTACACCAAAGACGGCGCCATGCGATACACCAACGTCACCGACCCCGTCTACGTCCCCAACTCCAAGGGCGGCCCGCACGCCGACACCACCGTCTCCGGCCCGGTCGTCGGCTGGCACACCGACGGCGAAATGGTCCGCACCGCCTACACCCTGCGCCCCGACGACAGCGATTTCGGCCAGGCCCACACCCTCGTCCGCGACGTCCTCGACGACGCCGCCCGAGACCGCCTGGTCTCCAACGTCGTAGGCCACCTCCTCAACGGAGTAACCGAACCGGTCCTCGCCCGCGCCTTCGAGTACTGGAAGAACATCGACCCCGAAGTGGGAGCGCGCATCGAACAGGGTGTCCGCCAGTCCTGACCCACCCCCGAAGCCCGCTCCGCCGTCCACGGCGAAGCGGGCTTCGTACTGTTCACGCAGCTCAGGCGCAACCGGAGTTCAGCCCGTACAGATGCACCGTTCCCCCGAAATCGTGCACATAGAGCAACCAAGGTGTCCCGTCACACCCACGCACAGAACGCTCCACCGCGAACGGAAGCGGCCACATCCTGTCCGACGGGACAGGACCCCCATGCAACTCGTTGAGCCGCAGGTATTCCGCACTGCCCTCAGGAGCGGAATCGATCCGGGAGTACTTCGTATCGTCGATTCGTGGCGGCGGGGCGAACATCCAGGTCATCGACCCGTACGTCACCGAGTTCCAAAGTCCGATGACCACGGCCGACAGCAAGAGAAAGCCTGTGGCCGAGGCGATGACCAACCGCTTCTTTGCGGAATTCGTCACTACTGCTCTCCCGGATAGTTCACCTTGATCATGTGATACTTGACCGGAAACGAACTCTCGCCACCTTGCTGAAGTGTCCACGGAACTTCTTTGTTGTCCTTTGAATGATAGTTGACAACATCCGCCATCACGGTCTGTCCATTCGGGAGGGTAACGGGCTTCTGCCCGACATAAATGGCAGTGTGGTTGATCGTTCCGGAATTTCCGTTACGCCCATCACTCAGCTCGTACTGCACGACGTCACCTGGCTTCAACCCAGCGCGACTGAGCGCCAACGGATCTGCGGATGCCGTAGTCGAGGGGATCGTGCCGGTCTGCACGTCCGTGCCACTCGGCGTGCCGTCCTTGGGATTGTCACGGGTCAGGTAGTCATACATATTCGGCGCACCGCTCCAGGTGTGCGATGGGTCGGATGTCAGCGTATCGTCGTCGTAGTACCAGCGTCCGTCATCGGCACGGTGCATTCGCGGGACACCGCCATCACCTTCGTCATCGAACCCACCGGCACGGAACGCCTGTGAAACGAAGTTGGTGCAGTCTGCTTCACCATAATCGGGATAGTCGGGATTTCTTCCCAAGGCCCATTCGTTGGCGTAGTCGACAGCGGCTTGCCGCTCGGGCGACAGAGCCTGATCACCGGTCACCGTGCCATTGCCGATGGGCGCAAGCTTCAGGATGTCGTCGATCGCTTCCTGGATTTTGGGCTTCCACAATTCGTCGGCTTCCGCAATTGTCGTCGCCAGTCCGACCAGACTGCCACTTAGTTGCTTGGCTTCGGCGTCGTCCTCCAAGTTGTATACGGTCCAGCCTTGATCGTTTCCGATTACCACCGGCTCAACTTCTCGTAGCCGGATGGTCTGCTTCAGCTGATCGACCGAATACTCGATTGCCTGAAACAATTTGGTTGAAGCGGCCTCCAAATTGTAGTAGGCAGTTGCCACCTCCCGCATGTCCCGTTGTTCGTGGTCGGCACGGTCTTCGGCCGATCCCTTCGCAGCACCCGGCCAGTGAAGGTCGTCATGGATCGTTTTGAAGACATAATTGGAGGACTGCAGAATCGCGTCACCGATCTTCCCGGCATTCTCGCCGAAGGTCTTCAGCGCCGAAACGTCCCACGACAGAATCTGATCACGGGTTGGGATAACAATTGGGCTCATCAGTAGATCCCTGCGGGTCCGTCGATCGAGTTCATATCAGCGAACTTCGCAAGTCGTGCCGCGGCATCGGCATCGGTGTCCTTGTACGCCGCCGCCGAGACATTCAGGAGATTTCCAAGCTGCTTGATCCGCGACTTGATCACAGTCTTGGCTTGAGCGCTCGCTGTATCGGCCGCGGTGAAGAGGGCCGCTGACGCAAGGCCGTTCAGTTGCCCGGCGGCTCCAGCACCACCGAGCCGGGCCCACTCGTCGACCTTGTTCGACTGTTTGGTCAACTCCACTGCGGCGGCACGCAAGCTAGCCGGATCGACGTCCACAAAATACCTCTCACCTCGCGAGGACCCGACGCTACCAAAACGTCCCCCGACGCGGGGTCAGGAGTCGTTGGCCATGGCGGCTATGAGGGAGTTGGGGCGCATGTCGAGCCAGTGGGATTCTACGTAGTGGAGGCAGGAGGTTCGGGGGGCGGCGCCGAAGGCTACGGTCCAGCCGCCGGGGACGGCGGCGAAGGTGGGCCAGAGGGAGTGTTCGCCTTCGGCGTTGACGAGGACGTAGAACTGGGCGTTGTCGTCGTCGAACGGGTTGGTCATGGTGGGGCCTTCCGGGTGGGGGTCACTGGGTGCGTTCTGCGGGGGTGCGCAGGTCGAGGGTGTGGCTGGGGGTGTCGGGGGCGGCGGTGAGCAGGCCGAGGGTGCGGGAGAAGCGGCGCAGGAGGGTGGCGGCGGTGTGGTCGTCGACGCGGTCGGTGCGGTATTCGAGCTCGAGGCCCAGGTGGCCGTCGGGGTCGGGGTGGGCCGAGACGATGAAGTGCACGCCGTCGGCGACGGCGGGGCCGTCGAAGCGCAGCGGGGTGAGTTCCAGGGCGGGGACGGGGAAGCTGCCGGAGTCGAGGTAGCTGAGGGTGACGGGGCCGTGCGGGCCCTCGTCGGCGCAGGATTCGCTGGTGGCCGCGGTGGTCGAGGCGATCACCGGATCGGGTTCGGCACAGAGGATTTCGGACAGCGTGGTGGCGCCTGCCACGGCGGTGCCCGCCTGCCAGGCGAGCAGGACCGTCATCGCGGCGCGGACCACCGCGAAGGGCGGGACGGCGTGGCGGCGGGCCAGCTCCGCGACCCGGGCACCGATGCCGGCGCCGATCCGCGCCCGCATGCTCGCGGAGCGGACGACGCCCACGGGCAGCGCGGGTCGCATCAGGTCACCGAGGCGGACCAGGGCGGCGGTGGTGCCGTCGACCTCCCAGCGCGCGAGTTCGCCGGTGCGGAACATGCGGTCGCCGGGGATGCCGAACGGGTTGGCGACGAAGCGGCCCGAGGTGGGGATCGGGTGGTCGAGATAGCCGCGGGCCAGCTGGGTGCCCGCCAGATACAGTTCGCCGGGAACGCCGGGGTCGGTCGGGCGCAGATCGTCGCCGAGCACGTAGACGCGGCGGTTCCATTCGCGCACGCGCACGGCGGGTGGTTCGGCCGAATCCGCCAGTGGCACAGCGGGATAGGTGAGGGTGACGGTCGCCTCGGCGCGGCCGTAGTCGTGGTGCAGGCGGGCGGCGCTGACGGTGGCGAAGGCCCGGACGTCGGCCGTGGACAGCGGCGCCCCGAGCACGACCACGCTGCGCAGCGAGGTGACCCGACCACGCAGGTCGTGGCGGTGGACGTGGTCGGTGAACGCGGCCAGCCGCTGCGGGGTGAAGTCGGCGGCGGTGATGCCGTAGGCGGCGACCAGCTCGGTTAACCGGCCCGGATCGGGCGGTTCGGTGAGCACGACCGTGGCTCCGACGCGCAGTGGCAGCAGGTAGCCGTGCCATTCGGTGACCTCGCCCGCGGCCTGGTGCAGGTAGACGTCGCGGCCGGTGAAACTGTGGCGGCCCTGCATGGCGGTGACCCGGTGCACCGCGGCGGCATGGCTGACGGTGGTGCCCTGGGTGGCGCCCGGCGGGAACAGCACGAAGGCGGGATGCTCCGACAGCACCGGCGCCCGGCGGTCGGCGCGGGTGATCGGCTCGTCGGAGTAGTCCGATAAGCGGACCCCGTCCACGCACACGGCCGGAATGTCGTACACCACAACCTGTTCGCGGGTGGTGATGGTCAATACGAGCGCGGGGTCGGCGACCGGCGGCAGCACCCCGGACACCACCGGGACGACCGCGCCGCCAGCCTTGAGGACCGCGTACATGGCCACCATCAGCTCGATCGAGCGCGGAACATCGACGAGCACAGCGGATTCCGGACCGATGCCGAGCGCCATGAGGTGGCGGGCGAGCTGGTTGGTGCGCCGGTCCAGGTCACCGTAGGTGATGATCGCGGTGGCGTGCTCGCCCGCGGTGTGCACGACGGCGGGGTCGAAAGGTGTTGCGGCGGCTTGGGCTTCGAACTCGTCGAGCAGCAGCTCGCCGGGGAGTCCGCCCTGACGGGGCACGGTCGCGTAGGGGTCGGTGCGATCGTCGACCCGGCCGACGAACTCGAGTTCGGCTGTCCAGCCGTCGACCGGCGGCCTGCGGCGCACCAGGTCGCCGGTGGCGAACATGCGGTCGTCGACGGGGCCGATGGGGTTGGCCAGGAAGGTGGCCGCGGTGGCCTGCCTGCCGAGGTAGCCGCGCGCCAATTGCACACCGGAGACATAGAGTTCGCCCACTTCGCCGTCGGCGACCGGGCACAGGTGTTCGTCGAGGATCAGCAGTTCCACGTCGTCGGCGGCCGTGCCGATCGGGACCACTTCGAGGTCGGCGCCGGTCACCTCGTGGGCGAGGACCTCACCCGCGGTCTCGGGCCTGCCGTAGACGTGCCACAGCGTCGCGCCGCTGACGAAGCGCAGCGCGGCCGCGGTCTTGGCGGGCAGGGTGCCGCAGCCGAGGACGACGCGCAGCGAGTCGAGGCGCTCCTCCGCGTCGGGCAGGGCGGCCAGCGCGGCCAGCTCCGACGGGTCGAAACATGCTGTGGTGACGCGGGTTTCGGCGATCGCCTTGGCCAGCACGGGACTGGTCGGGACGACGAGGGTAGCGCCGGTCTGCAGGGCCAGCAGCATCTCCCCCACCGCGGACTGACCGGTGAGTGGCGCGTGCCAGAGCACCGAGTCGTCGGGGCCGATACCGCAGAGTCGCTGCCGCCAGACCGAATTGGCCTGGGCCGCACGGTGTCCGATGACGACGGCGGAGGCGGCCTCGACGTCGACCACCAGGTAGGCGCGGTTGTCGGCGCTCGGCCCGGGCAGGTCGGCGGGTGGCACGTCGGCGGCGTCGGTGCCCAGCACCGCGACACCGTCCGGGTGCGGTGCGCCGGGGGTGGCGAGCAGCAGGACCGGGGTGGCGAGGTCGATCGTGCGCTGTTGCCGGGCGGCGGGGGTCTGCGGGTCGAGCAGGACGAACGCGCCGCCCGCGGTGATCACCGCGTGCACGGCGACGACCAGTTCGATCGAGCGCGGCAGCGACACCGCGACGGTGGTTTCCGGGCCGACACCGTGGTCGGCCAGGACGGCGGCCAGTGCGTCGACCCGCTCGGCGAGCTCGCCGTAGCTGAGCTCGACCGCGCCGTCACGCACCGCGACGGCGTCGGGATACTGGATGGCCTGGGTGGTGAAGGCGGCGAGCAGGGTCGCCGGGTCACGTCGCCGTTCTCGCGCCGGGTCGCGCAGCAGCGCGTCGAGCGAGACAGCGGCCGTGACCGAATCCGTGTGCGACATCAGAGTTGTCCTTCCGAGTCGTCGGCCGACCCCGACCCGGCGATCACCGCGGCGGCATCGGTCACCAGTGTTTGCAGGGTGGAGGTCAGGCCGGAGGCACCGAGAGCGGCGAGCACACCGGGCACCAGCCCGGCCAGCGCGACGTTCACCAGCGCTTCGGGTTTCATCGCCGCACCCATGGCCCGGCTCACGGCAGTGAGCTTGGCGTCGAGTGCACCGAACGAGATGGCGTGCTCGCCGTGGGCGAATGCCACGGTCGCCGGCGCGAGCCGGGCCGCCGAGCCGACCAGGCCCGGCAGATCGGCGACGGTGTAGGTACGCGGACGCGGGGCGAGCTCCGCCTCGGTGCGTACGTCGATGGCCCGGACCACCACGGCCGGATCGGCCGCGACGGCGTCGAGAACCTTGCGGAACCGGTCGGCCAAGGTGCGGATGGTGGACGCGTCGAAGAGGTCGGTGGCGTACCCGAAGTGCAGGTCGAGGCCGTCGAGCTCGCCGGCGGCGTCATAGCGCTGCAGCGCGGTCAGGTGCAGGTCGAACTTGGCTTCGCCCAGGCCGGGGTCCAGGGTCCGCACCTGGAGGCCGGGTAGTTCGATGCTGCCGGGGGGCATGTTCTGGAAGGTGAGCATCACCTGGAACAGCGGGGTGTAGGCGCCGGATCGGGTGCGGCCAAGGGCGTCGACGACCTGCTCGAACGGGACGTCGGCGTGGGAGAGGGCCGCGAGGTCGCGGCGCTTGGCCTGGGCGAGCAGCTCGGTGAACGGGGCGCGGGAGTCGACCTCGGTGCGCAGGGCGACGGTGTTGACGAACATGCCGACCAGGTCGTCGAGTTCGCGGGCACCGCGTCCGGCGACCGGGGCGCCGATGGTGATGTCGACGCTGCCGGACTGCTTGGCCAGCAGCACGGCCAGCGCGCTGTGCACGACGGTGAACAGGGTGGTGCCGTTGGCCCTGGCCACCGCGTCGAGGCGCCGGGTGAGCGTGGCGTCGACCTCGAATTCGACAGCGGCACCGTGCATCTCGCGGTGGGTGGCGCGCGGCCGGTCGGTGGGCAGGGCGAGCAGTTCGGGTGCGCCGGACAGTTCGCGGGTCCAGTAGGCGAGCTGCTGGGAGAGCACGCTGGCGGGATCGGTGTCGGTGCCGAGCAGCTCGCGCTGCCAGACGCTGAAATCGCTGTACTGGATGTCGAGCGGGGCCCAGCCGGGATCGCGGCCTTCGCTGCGGTCGACGTAGGCGCGCACCAGATCTCGGGTGAGCGGGGCGATGGAGTAGCCGTCGGCGCTGATGTGGTGCACCACCATCACCAGGACGTACTCGCGCGCGGGTGTGGGGTCTCGGCGCGCCGGCTCGAGTTCGTAGAGGGCCACCCGGACCGGGGGCGCCGCGGTGATGTCGAAGGGCTGGGCCACCAGGGCGGTGACGCGGGTATCGATGTCGTCCGGCGCGACCGGGATGGGGGTCAGGTCGACGGCACCGGACCAGGCGGGCATCACCTGCTGGACCGGACCCGATTCGGTGTCCGGGTAGCGGGTGCGCAGGGTGTCGTGGCGGGCCAGCAGGTCCGCGATGGCGGCGCGCAGGGCGGGCAGGTCGAGGTCGCCGGTCAGGCGCAGGGCGGCGGGGATGTGGTAGGCCGCCGACTGCGGGGCGAGCTGGTGCAGCACCCACATGCGCTGCTGGGCGGGTGAGAGGACAGCGGGGCCGGTGCCGGTGCGCCGGGTCAGCGGCGGGCGGGCGCCGGCGCGGTCGGCCTCGGCCAGGCGGGCGGCCAGGGCGGCGACGGTCGGGGCGTCGAAGACCGCGGCCACCGGGACCTGGGCGTCGAGTGCGGCACCGAGGCGGGCCGCGAGGCGGGTGGCCATGAGCGAATTGCCGCCTAGGGCGAAGAAGTCGTCGTCCAGACCGGCGCCGGAGCAGCCGATCACCTCGGCGAAGGTCTGCGCGACCAGCTGTTCGAGCGCCGTCACCGGGGCGCGGTAGGCGGCTTCGGCGAACTCGGGCTCGGGGAGCCGGGCACGGTCGACCTTGCCGTTGACATTGAGCGGCAGCGCGTCGAGGACCACCAGCGCGGCGGGCACCATGTAGGCGGGCAGCTCGGTGGCGAGTTCGCCGCGCAGGCGGGCCGCGACGGTCTGTTCGTCGCCGGGGACGAGGTCGGCGACGGCGGCATAGGCGATGAGCCGGGCACCGGCGCGCTCGTCGGTCTTGGCGATCGCGACGGCGGCGCGGACCCCGGCGCAGCGCAGCAGGGCGGTCTCGACCTCGCCGAGCTCGATCCGGAAGCCGCCGATCTTCACCTGGAAGTCGGCGCGCTCGAGGTATTCGAGAGTGCCGTCGGCCCGCCACCGGACGATATCGCCGGTGCGGTACATCCGGGCGCCGGGCGCCGACGCCACACCGGCGGTGGCGGTGTGTCCGGTCTCGGCACCTGCTCCCAGCGACGAGTCGGCCGGTGCCCCGACCGCGCGCACCGGATCAGGGGAACCCACCGTGCCGGCACCCGACGGGGTGGACCCCGCGAGGGCGGGCCGGGCGAAGGGGTCGGCGACGAAGCGGTCGGCAGTCAGGGCGTGGCGGCCGTGGTAGCCGCGAGCCAGCTGGGCACCGGCGAGGTACAGCTCGCCGGCGACGCCGACCGGCACCGGGCGCAGTCGCGCGTCGAGCACGTAGAGCGCGCTGTTCCACGCGGGACCACCGATCGGCACCACGTGCGTAGGAGACTGCGCCACTTCGTGTTCGGTGATCGAGACGGCGGCCTCGGTCGGGCCGTAGAGGTTGTGCAGCCGGGCGTGGGTGCCGCTGGCCAGGAACTGTCCGGCCAGCGCGGCGGGCAGGGCCTCGCCGATGGCCAGCACCGCGCGCAGCGAATCCGGCAGCGCGGGTGTGGTTTCGGCGGCCAGCAGCATGCCGACCAGCGAGGGCACCGCGTGCAGGACGGTGACGCCGTGCCGGGTCATGGTGGCGCGCAGCCGATCCGGGTCGCGTTCGTCGCCGGGGCGGGTGACGACGAGCGCACCGCCGGAGGTGAGCGGGGACCAGAACTCCCAGACCGAGAGGTCGAAGGTGGCGGGGGTCTTCAGCAGGACGCGGTCGGTGCCGGTCATGGTGAAGCGGTCGTGCAGCCAGGCCAGCTGGTTGACGATCGCCGCGTGCGGCACGGTGACACCCTTGGGCAGGCCGGTCGAGCCCGAGGTGAAGATCACGTAGGCCGGATGCTCGGGCCGCAGCGGGGACAGCCGTTCGGCATCGGTCACCGGCTGGTCCGACAGCTCGCCGAGCACGCGGTGATCCAGTTCGAAGACCGGCACGTCGACGGGGATCGGCACACCGTCGGCGGCGGTGGTGAGCACGCACAGCGGGGCCGCGGTGGCCACGATGTAGGCGATGCGCTCGGCCGGATGATCGGGGTCGATCGGCACGTACGCGCCGCCGGCCCGCACCACCGCGTGCATGGCGATCACCAGGTCCGGACCGCGCCGCATGGCCAGCACCACGGTGCGTTCCGGGCCGACGCCCTCGGCGATCAGCAGCCGGGCGATGCGGTTGACGCGGGCTTCGAAGGCGGCGTAGTCGAGCGTGTCGCCGGTGTCGGCGTCGACCAGGGCGAGGGCGTGCGGGGTCAGCGCGGCCTGGCGGATGCCCAGGTCGGCGAGAGTCGCCGGGGCGAGCGGGTGGGCGGTGGCGTTGAAGGTGTCGAGCAGCAGGGCGCGGTCGGCACCCAGCAGATCCAGGTCACCGACGGCGGTATCCGGTGCGGCGGTGACAGATTCGAGCACCCGGCGCAGCCCGGTGGCGAAGCGTTCGGCGGTGGCGGGGTCGAACAGGTCGCTCGCGTAGCCGAGGGCCAGGTCGATGCCCGCGGGGGTGCCGTCGGCGGTGTAGTTGTCCAGGGCGAACAGGTGCAGGTCGAATTGGGCTACGCCGGAGTCGAATTCGATCGGGGCGACGGTCAGTCCCGGCAGCTCGAGCTGGGCGCGGTCGTGGTTCTGGAACGAGTAGCCGACCTGGAACAGCGGGTGCCGTGCGGTCGAGCGGGCGGGGTTGAGCACCTCGACGAGGCGTTCAAAGGGGACCTCGGCGTGCGAGAAAGCCGCGATGTCGGCGGTGCGGGCGGTGGTGAGCAGCTCGGTGAACGGCGCGTCGGCCGCGACCGCGGTGCGCAGCACCAGGGTGTTGACGAACATGCCGATGACATCATCGAGTTCGGCTTCGCCACGGCCCGCGTTCGGGGTGCCGACGGCGATGTCGGCGGTGCCGGAGAGGCGGGCCAGCAGGGCGGCGAAGGCGGCGTGCACGACCATGAACAGGGTGGCGCCCGCGCCGCGCCCGAGCGCGAGGAGCGCGGCGTGCAGGTCGGCGTCGACGGTGAAGCGCACCGCGTCACCGCGCAGGCTCTGGCGGGCCGGACGCGGGCGGTCGGTGGGCAGGGCCAGCTGGTCGGGCAGACCGGCGAGCTGGTGGGTCCAGTAGGAAACCTGCTGGGCTGCCACCGATTCCGGGTCGCTCTCGTCGCCGAGCAGTTCACGCTGCCACAGCGCGTAGTCGGCGAACTGCACGGCGGGCGGAGCCCAGCCGGGGGCGGTGTCGGCCAGGCGGGCGGTGTAGGCGCGCATCAGGTCGGCGACGAACGGCGCGATGGAGGAGCCGTCGGCGGCGATGTGGTGCAGCACGGCGGCGAGCACGTAGTCGGTGCCGGTGACCTGGAACAGGCGCAGCCGCACCGGGATCTCGGTGGTGACGTCGAAGGTGGTCTCGGCCAGCGCGCGGATGGACGCGGGCAGTTCGGCCTCGGTGACGATCACCGGGTCGAGCGCCGGAACCGCTTGCGCCGCAGGCACGATCGACTGCACCGGTTCGCCGTCGACCTCGGGGTATACGGTGCGCAGCGACTCGTGGCGGGCGACCAGATCGGCCAGTGCGGCCCGCAGCGCCTCGATGTCGAGGTCACCGGTCAGCCGCAGCGCGAAGGGGATGTTGTAGGCCACCGACGCGCGATCGAAGCGGTTGAGGAACCACATGCGCTGCTGGGCGGGCGAGAGCGGGAGCAGGTCGGGGCGGGCACGGCCGACCAGGGCGGGACGGTCGAGCCTGCCCTGCGCGTCCGCGGCGGCGGCCAGCTCGGCCACCCGCGGCGCCTCGAACAGCGTGCGCACACCGACGCGGCGGTCCAGCGCGGCTCCGATGCGGGCGACGGCCTTGGCCGCGAGCAGCGAGCTGCCGCCGAGGGCGAAGAAGTCGTCGTCGGCGCCGATGGGCCGGTCGCTGCCGAGCACCTCGGCGTAGACCGCGGCGACGATCTCCTCGCTGACGGTGGCGGGCTTGCGGTAGACGGTGGTCTCGAAGACCGGCGCGGGCAGCGCGGCCCGGTCGAGCTTGCCGTTGACGGTCAGCGGGATGTGGTCCACGGCCACGACCGCGGCGGGCAGCATGTGCTCGGGCAGGGTCTGCGCGAGCTCCTGTCGCAGGGCGGCGGCGTCGGGGCGCGGGCTGTCGGGGCCCGCGACCAGGTAGGCGACCAGACGGGGTTCGTCGACCAGGTCGGTGCGGACCAGCACCGCGACCTCGCGCGGGGCCGCCGAGCTGCGCAGCAGCGCCGCTTCGATCTCACCGAGCTCGATGCGGAAGCCGCGCAGGTTGACCTGCTGGTCGGCGCGGCCCAGGTATTCCAGATCGGCGCGCGCGATGCGACCGGCGGGCTGGGACACGCTAGCGGAGCGTGACCACGCAGGGCCCTCGGGAGTATCGCCATCGAACACAGCGGTCCAGCGGGCCAGGTCGCCGGAGCGGTAGGCCACGGTGCCGGGGGCACCGTACGGGTCGGCGACGAACCGGCTCGCGGTGAGGCCGGGGCGGGCCAGGTAGCCGCGCGCCAATTGCCCACCGGAGACATAGATTTCGCCGGGCACGCCGACCGGGACGGGGCGCAGCCGCGAATCCAGCACGCGCACGGCCAGTCCCGCGATGGCACCGCCGATCACGCTGGCCGAACCGGTATCCGGGGTGATCTCGCGGTAGGAGACGTGCACCGTGGTCTCGGTGATGCCGTACATGTTCACCAGGCGCGGCGAGGCCGGATAGCGGGCGAACCAGCCGTCGAGGCGCTGCGGCTCGAGCGCCTCGCCGCCGAAGATCACCGTGCGCAGGGCGTAGTCGCCGGGCGTGGTCGCCAGGTCGGCGGCGATGAGCTGGTAGAACGCCGACGGGGTCTGGTTGAGCACGGTGACGCGCTCGGTGAGCAGCAGCTCGCGGAACTGTTCGGGTGAGCGTGAGGTGAAGTAGTCGACCAGCACCACCGAGCCGCCGTGCAGCAGCGCGCCCCACAGCTCCCACACCGAGAAGTCGAAGGCGTAGGAGTGGAACATCGTCCACACGTCGGCGGGGCCGAAGCCGAAACGCTCGGCGGTGTTGTCGAGCAGGGCGATGACATCGGCGTGCGGGATCACCACGCCCTTGGGGCGGCCGGTGGAGCCGGAGGTGTAGATGACGTAGGCCGTGTTCGCCGGGGTCAGCGGGGTGCGCCGGTCGGCGTCGGTGAGCGGGGTCGGTGCGAAATCGGTGAGTCCGGCCGCGGCCGGGTCGATGACCGGGCCGCCGAACCAGTCGCGGGCCAGGCCGGTGTCCGCGGTGGCGACGGCGCACAGCGGGCGGGCGTCGTCGAGGACGTATTCGATGCGGTCGGCCGGGTAGTTGGGGTCGATCGGCAGGTAGCCGCCGCCTGCCTTCAGCACCGCCAGCAGGGCAACGGCCAGTTCGACCGAGCGCGGAAGAGCCACGGCCACCAGGGTTTCCGGGCCGACGCCGGCGCCGACGAGGCGGCGGGCCAGCCGGTTGGACCAGGCGTCGAGTTCGGCGTAGGTGAGCGAGTTCTCGCCCGCCTTCACCGCGACGGCCCGCGGATCACGGGCGGCGGCACGGGCGAACCGGTCCACCATGGTCTGCGCCGGGTCGGCCACCGAGGTGCCGGTGACGGCCCAGTCGTGCAGGGTGCGCTGCTGTTCCTCGGCGCTGAGGAGCTGGATGTCACCGACCACCACGGTCGGGTCGGCAACGACGGCGGCCAGCACCTGGGTGAAGCGGCGGGCCAGCACCGCGACGCTGCTCGCGTCGTAGAGGTCGGTGGCGTAGGCGATCTCGATGGCCATGCCGTCGGCGCGGCCGTCGACGTCGTCGGATTCGCGCAGGGTGAACTGCAGGTCGAACTTGGCGACCGCGGCGTCGAGGTCGAGCGGGGTGACCGTGAGCCCGGCCGCGCTCAGCGCCGGGACGGTGAAGTTCTGCAGGACCAGGGCCACCTGGAACAGCGGGTGACGGTTGCGGGCGCGGGCCGGGTCGACGGCGTCGACGACCTGCTCGAACGGGACCTCGGCGTGCGAGAGGGCGTCCAGGTCACCGGCGCGGACCGCGTCGAGCGCGGACTCGAACTCGACGCGGGGGTCGATCTGGGTGCGCAGCACCAGCGTGTTGACGAACATGCCGATCAGCCCGTCCAGGGCGGCCTCGCCGCGCCCGGCGACCGGGGTGCCGATGGCGATGTCGCTGCCGCCGGACAGGCGGGCCAGCAGCACGGCCAGGGCCGCGTGCACGGTGCTGAACAGGGTGGCCTCGTGTTTGCGGGCCAGTTCGCGCAGTTCGCTGTGCAGGTCGGAGTCGATCTGGAAGCGGTGCACGCCACCACGGAAGCTGGACTCGGCCGGGCGGGGACGATCGGTCGGCAGGTTCAGCTGTTCGGGCAGACCGGCCAGACCGCGCCGCCAGAAGGCGAGCTGGGCGTGGGCCGCCGACGCCGGGTCGGTGGGGTCGCCGAGGTTCTCGTCCTGCCAGAGGGCGTAGTCGGCGTACTGGATCGGCAGCGGCGCCCAGGCGGGGGCGGTGCCGGTGCGGTGCGCCGCGTAGGCGGTCATCAGGTCGGCGGCCAGCGGGCCGAGGGAGAAACCGTCGGCGGCGATGTGGTGGATCACCAGGACCAGCACGTGGTCGTCGCCGACCGCGAAAAGATCCGCGCGGAACGGGATTTCGGTGGTGAGGTCGAAGCGGACGGCCGCGCGGGCGAGCAGGCGGGCGGTGAGCTCGGCCTCGCCGATCCGCTCGGCGCGCAGGGTGACGGCCGCGGGTTCGGCGATGCGCTGTTCGGCGCCGTCGGGGCCCTCCGGGTAGCTGGTGCGCAGGGTCTCGTGCCGGGCGATCACCTCGGCCAGGGCGGCTTCCAGCGCGGCGAGGTCGAGCTCGCCGGTGAGGCGCAGGGCCACCGGGATGTTGTCGACCGCGTCGCCGGGGCCCTCGGCGTCGGCGAGGTAGCGGTTGAGGAACCACATGCGCCGCTGGGCCGCCGACAGCGGAATGGTCTGCGGCCGTTCGCGCGCGGTCAGCGCCGGGCGGCCGCCGGTGCCGCGCAGCGGTGCGCAGCGCTGGGCCAGGTCGGCGACGGTCGGGGCGTCGAAGAGCAGCCGGACCGGGATCTGGGTGTCGAGGGCGGCACCGAGGCGGGCCGCGACCTGGGTGGCGTTGAGCGAGTTGCCGCCCAGCGCGAAGAAGTCGTCGTCGAGGCCGACTTCCCGGTCGGCCGGGAAACCGAGCACCGCCGCGAAGGTGCCCGCCACGATCCGTTCGGTCTCGGTGACCGGCGCGCGGAACACCGCCGCCTCGAACATCGGGTCGGGCAGGGCGTTGCGGTCGAGCTTGCCGGAGGTGTTGAGCGGGAACTCGTCGAGTTCGACGAAGGCCGCCGGGACCATGTAGGCGGGCAGGGTGCGGGCGAGCGCGGTGCGGACCGCGTCGAGGTCGAAGCCGGTGCCGACGAGATAGGCCACCAGGGTGTCGTCCCGGACGAGGACAGCGGCCTGCGCGATCCCGGGACGCGCGGCCAGGGCGGCTTCGATCTCGCCGAGTTCGATGCGCAGACCGCGCAGCTTCACCTGGAAGTCGGTGCGGCCCAAGTACTCCAGCTCGCCGTGCGCGGTCCAAGCGGCCAGGTCGCCGGTGCGGTACATGCGCTCGCCGGGGGTGAACGGGTTGGCGACGAAGCGGTCGGCGGTCAGGTCGACGCGTCCGGCGTAGCCGCGGGCGAGCTGGGCGCCCGCCAGGTACAGCTCGCCGGGGACTCCGGCGGGGACGGGGCGCAGGCGGTTGTCCAGGACGTAGACCTGGGTGTTGTGGACGGGGGCGCCGATGGGGACGGTGACGGTGTCGGCGTCGGTGACCTCGTGGAAGGTGACGTCGACGGCGGCTTCGGTGGGGCCGTACAGGTTGTGCACAGCTGTCCCGGTGAGCGCGCGCAACTGCCGGGCCGGGGCGGGCGGCAGCGCCTCACCGGAGGCGAACACCGAGCGCAGCGTGGTGCAGCGGCGGGTGCCCGCGAGCGCACCGGTGAACATCGCCAGCATCGACGGGACGAAGTGCGCGACGGTGACCGATTCGGCATCGATCAGGTCGGCCAGGTAGGCCGGGTCGCGGTGACCGTCCGGGGCGGCGAGGACGAGGCGGGCACCGGTCTGCAAGGGCCAGAAGAACTCCCAGACCGAGACGTCGAAGGTGGCCGGGGTCTTCTGCAGCACGGTGTCGGCGGCGGTGAGGCGGTAGGCGTCCTGCATCCACACCAGGCGGTTGACGATGGCCGCGTGCGTCACCACCACGCCCTTGGGCCTGCCGGTGGAGCCGGAGGTGAAGATCAGGTAGGCGGCGTGGTCGCGGCGCAGCGCGGCCGGGCGCTCGGCGTCGGTGATCGGGGCGGGCGACCAGGCGGCGGTGTCGAGGTCGGTGAGGTCGACCACGGGGACGGAATCGCTTGCGGTGAGGTCGAGTTCGTCCGCGGCCCGGGTGAGCACGCAGACCGGGCGGGCCGCGTCGAGGACGTGGGCGATGCGGTCGGCGGGGTGCTCGGGGTCCAGCGGGACGTAGGCACCACCCGCGGCCTGCACCGCGTACATGGCGACGACGAGCTCGACCGAACGGCGCAGCCCGAGCGCGACGGTGCGGCCGGGGCCCACACCCATCGAGAGCAGCAGGCGGGCAAGGCGATTCACGCGTGCGGCGAGTTCACCGTAGGTGAGCGATGCGCCCTCGGCGGTGAGCGCGACGGCGTGCGGGGTGCGCGCGGCCTGGGCGGCGAACAGCGAGACCAGGGTCATCCGCTCGTCGGCCGGGTAGGCGGTGGCGTTCCAGGTGTCGAGGATGCGGGTGCGCTCGGCGTGGCCGAGCAGGTCGATGTCGCCGATCACGACGTTGGGATCGGCGCTCACCGTCTCCAGTACCCGCAGCAGGCGGGTGCTGAAATCTGTGATGGTCTGCGCGTCGAACAGGTCGGTGGCGTACTCGATGCGGCCGTAGAGCGCGTCGCCTGCGGTGCTCAGCGTCAGGTGGAGATCGAATTTGGCGGTGTGGGTGTCGATCTCGAGTTCGGTGGCGGTCAGCCCGGCCAGCTCGAGTTCGGTGACGGCGGTGTTCTGGAAGTCCAGCATCACCTGGAACAGCGGGTGCCGCGCGGTGGAGCGGGTGGGCGCGAGGGCTTCGACCAGGCGGTCGAAGGTGACCTCGGTGTTGGCCAGGGCGCGCAGGTCGCGCTCGCGCACGGTGTCGAGCAGCTCGGCGAAGGTGGCGGCGGGGTCGACCGGCGCGCGCAGCACCAGCGTGTTGACGAACATGCCGACCAGCTCGTCGAGGGCCTGGTCACCACGTCCGGCGACGGGGGTGCCGATCGAGATGTCCTGCTGGCCGGACAGTTTCGCCAGGGTGGTGGCGAAAGCCGCGTGCAGCACCATGAACAGCGAAGCCTGCGCGTCGGTGGCCAGCGCGCGCAGCCGCTCACCCAGGAGCGGGGGGACGCGGAAGTGGTGGCGGGCGCCGCGACCGGAGGCGACGGCGGGCCGCGGGCGGTCGGTGGGCAGGGCCAGCAGGTCGGGCTGGTCGGCGAGCTCGGTGGTCCAGAAGCGGATCTGCTCGGCCAGGGGCGAGTCCGGGTCGTCCTCGGCGCCGAGGGCTTCGCGCTGCCAGAGCGCGAAATCGGCGTACTGCACCGGCAGCGGGGTCCACTGCGGCGCGGCGCCGGCCTGGTGGGCGGCGTAGGCGAGCATCAGGTCGCGGGTGAGCGGGGCGACCGACCAGCCGTCGGCGGCGATGTGGTGCAGCACCAGCACGAGAACGTGCTCGGTGATGTCGGTGCGCAGCAGGTGCAGGCGGACCGGGGGCTCGTCGGCGACGGCGAAGGGCACCGCGGCCAGGGCGCGGATGCGGTCGTCGAGTCCGGCGAAGTCGACGGCTTCCGGGGTGAGGGGCAGCTCGGCGGCTGGCTCGATCTGCTGGAACGGGATGCCGTCGACCGACGGGTAGCGGGTGCGCAGGGCCTCGTGCCGGGCGAACACGGCGGCCACGGCGGCGGTCAGGGCGGCGTGGTCGAGGGCGCCGGTGAGGCGGATGGCGGCGGCGATGTTGTCGGCGACCGAGTCGGTGTCGAACTGGTTGAGGAACCACATGCGCTGCTGGGCGTAGGACAGCGGAATGCGCTGCGGCCGTTCGGCTGCCACCAGCGGCGGGCGGGCCGCGGCGGTCTCGGCGGTGCCCGCCCGGGCGGCCAGCGCGGTCACCGTCGAGGACTCGAACAGCGTCTTCAGCGGCACGGACACCCCGAGGGCCGCACCGAGCCGGGCGGCCACCTGGGTGGCGACCAGGGAGTTGCCGCCGAGGGCGAAGAAGTCGTCGTCGGCGCCGACGCGTTCGACGCCGAGCACCTCGCCGAACACCCGCGCGACCACGGATTCGGTGCCCGCGGCCGGGGCGCGGAAGGCGCGGGCGGCGAAGACCGGCGCGGGCAGGGCGCGGCGATCGAGCTTGCCGCCGGGGGTGAGGGGCAGGGCGTCGAGGACCACGAACGCCGAGGGCACCATGTGGGCGGCCAGCCTCGCGCGCAGGGCCTCCGCGATGGCATCGAGATCCAGGCGGGCCGCCCGGCTGGGCTGCCCGGTCGCGCCCGACGCGATCGCCTCGGACTCGGCGGGGCTCCGTGTGTCGGTGTCCGCGTCCGGGACCAGGTAGGCGACGAGTTGGTCGCCGCGGTGGGGGTCGTTGTGGATGAGTGCGACGGCCCGGCGGACGGCGGGCTGGGCGAGCAGGGCCGCTTCGATCTCGCCGAGCTCGATGCGGAAACCGCGCAGTTTCACCTGGTCGTCGTTGCGGCCCAGGTATTCCAGGGTGCCCTCGGCGGTCCAGCGGACCAGGTCGCCGGTGCGGTACATGCGCGCGCCGGGCGCCCACGGGCAGGCGACGAAGCGGCCCGCGGTGAGCGCGGGGCGGCCACGGTAGCCCCGGGCCAGCTGGGCGCCCGCCACGTACAGCTCACCCGCGACCCCGGCGGGGACCGGCCGCAGCCGGTCGTCGAGGACCCATTCGGTGATGCCGCGCAGCGGACGGCCGAGGGTCAGCGGGGAATCGGCGGTCAGCGGGGCGCTGATATTGGTGGCGACCGTCGTCTCGGACGGGCCGTAGGCGTTGACGAAGGCGCGCGGCACCTCACCGTCGGTCCAGCGGGCGACCAGGTCGGGCGGGCACGCCTCGCCACCGACCATCACCATGCGCAGGTCGTCGAGCCGCTCGGGGTCGAGCACGGCCAGGCCGGACGGGGTCATCAGGGCATGGGTGACGTGCTCCTCGGCCAGCAGCTGCTCCAGCTCGGCGCCCACGTGCCGCCCGGGCGGGGCGATCACGAGGGTGGCGGCGGAGTCCACCGCGAGCAGGAACTCCATCACCGAGATGTCGAAGGAGGGCGAGCCCACCTGGAGCACGCGCGCGTCGGGGGCGCCGAGCATGCGCTCGGTCTCCTCGGCGGCGAAACCGGCGATGCCGGCCTGGGTCACCAGCACGCCCTTGGGCAGGCCGGTGGAGCCGGAGGTGTAGATGACGTAGGCGAGGTGCTCGGCGCGCAGCGGGCGCACCCGGTCGGCGTCGGTGAGGGCGTCACCGGAGCGGGCGGCGCATTCGGCCATCAGCTTGAGCTCGTCGAGGACCAGCCAGTCGATCGCGTCCGGCAACGCGGACTGCGAGTCCGCGACGGTGAGGCCGAGGCGCGCACCGGAATCGGTGACCATGTGGGTGATGCGGTCGAGCGGGTAGCTGGGGTCTACCGGCAGCCAGGCGGCACCCGCCTTGGCGACGGCCCACACCGCGAGCACGGAGTCGATCGAGCGCGGGATACCGACGGCGACGATGTCGTCGGGGCCGATTCCGCCGTCGATGAGCACCCGGGCCAGCCGGGAGGACGCCCGGTCCAGTTCGCGGTAGGTGAGCAGCCGCTCGCCGTCGGCGACGGCCTCGCGCTCGGGTGCGGTGGCGACCGCGGCCGCGAGGAGGTCGGGCAGCAGACCGGTGGCGGTGACCGGGGCGCCGCCCATCTCGGTGAGCTGGGTGTGCTCGGCGGTCGAGAGCAGCGGGAGGTCGCCCACGGGGGTGGTGGGGGCCGCGACGGCGGCGGCGAGCAGCCGGACGAAACGGCCGTTGAGCGCCTGGATGTCGGCGTCGTCGAAAAGGTCGGTGGCGTAGCGGGTCTCGGCCTCGATGCCCGCGGGGGCGCCGGTGTCGCCGCGGCGTTCGGCGAGGGTGATCTGCAGGTCGAACTTGGTGAGCTCGAGTTCGATCTCGTGCACCGACACCGGCGCACCGGCGAGTTCGAAGTCGGTGTCGAGGACGTCCTGGAAGTTCAGCGCCACCTGGAACAGCGGATGACGCGCGGCATTGCGCGCGGGGTTGACCACGTCGACGAGCCGGTCGAAGGGCACGGTGGCGTGCGCGAAGGCGGCCAGGTCGGTTTCGCGGGTGTGCTCGAGGGCGGCGGTGAAGCTCGCGGCGGGGTCGATCTCGGTGCGCAGCACCAGGGTGTTGACGAACATGCCGATCAGGTCGTCGATGGCGCGGTCGCCACGACCGGCGACACCGGTGCCGATGGCGATGTCGGTGTTGCCGGACAGGCGCGCGAGCAGCACGGCCAGCGCGGTGTGCAGCACCATGAACAGCGAGGCGCCCGCCTGCTGGGCCAGGTCGGTGAGCTGCCGGTGCAGGTCGGCGTCGATGGTGAAGGTGGAGCGGGCGCCGCGCAGGCTCGGTTCGACCGGGCGCTGCCGGGCGGCGGGCAGCTCGAGCTGGTCAAGCAGACCGGCGAGAGTCTGTTCCCAGAAGGCGATTTCGCGCGAGGCCAGCGATTCCGGATCGGATTCGGCGCCGAGCAGTTCACGCTGCCACAGGGCGTAGTCCGCGTACTGGACACTCAGCGGCGCCCAGGCGGGCTCGACCCCGTCGACGGCGGCGCGGTAGGCGGTGAGCACATCGCGCACGAGCACCTGGAGCGAAACACCATCTGCGGCAATGTGATGCAGGACGATGGCGATCGCTTCGGTACGGCCTCCGGCGGCGACGAAGACGCGAGCGCGGAAGGGTGGCTCGTTCTCGAGATCGAAGCCGGTAGTGGCGAACCGGGTGAGTTCGGCGTCCAAGTCGGCGGTGGCGACCTCGACGGGCTCGGGAAGGGTGACTGCCCCGGGCGCGAGCACCACCTGCTCGGCGACCTCTCCCCCGGTGGCGGTGACGGCCGGGAACACCGTGCGCAGCGCCTCGTGCCGGTCGACGACCGCGCGCAGCGCCGCGAGCAGGGCGGGCAGATCGGTGGTGCCGTGCAACCGGACCACGAACGGCATGTTGTAGCCGGGGGCGGCGGAATCGAACCGGTTGAGGAACCAGATGCGTTGCTGGGCAGGCGACAGCGGAACCAGCGCGGGCCGTGGGCGAGCGGTGAGCACCGGCAGCTGCGCGCAGACACCCGCCTCGGCGCGTTCGGCGACGACGATCGCCAGCCTGGCCACGGTGGGAGCGCCGAACAGGTCGCGCACACCGAGCCGGCAGCCGAGGTCGGCGCCGAGCCGGGCGGCCACCTGGGTGGCGACCAGGCTGTTGCCGCCGAGGGCGAAGAAGTCGTCCTCGCGGCCGACCCGCTCCAGCCCGAGTACCTCGCCGAACACCCGGGCCACCGTCTCCTCCACCGGACCCACAGGCGCGGCGTAGGCGATGACGGTGCGGTCCGGCGCGGGCAGCGCCTTGCGGTCCAGCTTGCCCGAGGCGTTCACCGGCAGCGCGGCCAGTGTGACGAACGCGGCGGGCACCATGTAGCCGGGCAGCGCGCGCAGGGCCGCGGCACGCAGCTCCTCCACCGCGACGGCACCCGGTTCGGCCTCCACCACGTAGGCGACCAGCTGTTCGCCGACACCCGCGTCGTCGCGCACGACGACGACCGCGCGGGCCACGGCCTCGGCGCTCTCCAGGACGGCCTCGATCTCGCCGAGCTCGATGCGCAGGCCGCGCAGTTTCACCTGGAAGTCGGTGCGGCCCAGGTATTCCAGTTCACCGTTGGTGGTCCAGCGGACCAGGTCGCCGGTGCGGTACATCCGCGCGCCGGGCTCGGCCGGGTTCGCGACGAAGCGTCCAGAGGTGAGCTCGGGACGTCCGACATAACCCCGGGCGAGCTGTACCCCCGACAGATACAGCTCACCCGGAGCCCCGACCGGAACCGGCCGCAGCCGCGAGTCGAGAACATGGAGGCGGGTGTTGAACACCGGCGCGCCGATCGGCACGGTGACCCGGTCGGCGTCGTTCACCTCGTGGAAGGTGACGTCGACGGCCGCTTCGGTGGGACCGTAGAGATTGTGCAGCCGCGCGCCGGTGAGCACCCGCAGCCGCTGGGCCGGCGCGGCGGGCAGCGCCTCACCGGAGGCGAAGACCAGCCGCAGCGAGGAGCGTTCGGCGATCTCCTGCTGGGCCAGGAAGACTTCGAGCATCGACGGCACGAAATGCGCGACAGTGACACCGTATTCGGTGATCACCCGGCGCAGGTAGCCGGGATCGCGGTGCCCGTCCGGCTCGGCCAGCAGCAGCGTGGCACCGATCTGCAAGGGCCAGAAGAACTCCCAGACCGAGACATCGAAGGTCATCGGGGTCTTCTGCAGTACCACGTCGACGCCGTGCAGCCGGTAGCTGTGCTGCATCCACACCAGCCGGTTGACGATCGCGGCGTGCTCGACGGCGACGCCCTTGGGCAGACCGGTCGACCCGGAGGTGAAGATGACATAGGCCGGATGGCCGGGACGCAGCGGCGCGGTGCGCTCGGCGTCGGTCAGCGGGGTGTCGGCGTAACCGCTCAGGTCCAGCGCGTCCACGGCCAACACCGTCGCCGGGTCGGCGCCGGGAGCGCCGTCACGGGTGGTGGTGAGCACGGCGGCGGGGGCGGCGGTGTCGAGGATGTGGGCGATGCGCTCGGCCGGGTGATCGGGGTCGATCGGCACGTAGGCCGCGCCCGCGGCGAGCACCGCGTACATGGCGACCACCAGTTCCGGGGAGCGCCGGATGCTCAGTGCCACCAGCGATTCCGGGCCGATGCCCTGGTCGCGCAGGTGCCGGGCCAGGCGGTGGACCCGCTGCGCCAGTTCGCGGTAGGTCAGGGTGGCGGTGTCGTCACCGGCCATCCGCACGGCGATGTCGTCGGGGGTGCGCGCGACCTGGGCCTCGAACATCGCGGGCAGCGTCGCCGCCGCCACCGCGCGCTCGCTCAGCGCGGTGGCGACATCGAAGCCGGTGGCATTCCAGATCTTGGTACTGACCTGTAGTTCCAGCTCGGTCGCCACCTCGATCGCGCCGAGCGGGGTGGCCAGGTCGGCGGCGGCGAGGCGTTCGAGGAAACGCAGGAATCGGCTGTGGTGGCGGGCCAGGGTGTCGGCGTCGTAGAGGTTGGGGTTGGCCTCGAAGTCGACGTGCACGCGGTCGCGGTCGCCGTAGTAGACATTGAGGCTGAGGTCTTCGATCGGGCCGGTGGACA
The DNA here is from genome assembly GCF_053602435.1 of Nocardia sp. NPDC004415. Classification (NCBI taxonomy): domain Bacteria; kingdom Bacillati; phylum Actinomycetota; class Actinomycetes; order Mycobacteriales; family Nocardiaceae; genus Nocardia; species Nocardia sp. NPDC004415. The sequence continues at coordinate 115,443 of NZ_JBSGDP010000007.1, read as the reverse complement.
GCACCCGGTAGCGGCCGGTGGTGGTGCCCAGGGTCAGGTCGCTGCGGAAGAGCATGAAGTTGGCCAGCGGGCCGAACAGCGCGCGCCGGGCCGGACGGCCGTCGTCCTCGGCGTCGCGGCGGATGTCCTCGGCGCGGTAGCGCTGATGCCGCAGGGCACCGGCGACCTCCACGCGGGCCGCGCGCAGCAGCTCACCCCAGGTGGTCTCGGAACCCGCGGCGCCGGTGGGTAGGCGCAGCGGCACGATATTGGACAGCATGCCCGCCGAACGGCGCATCACCGCGGTGGTGCGGGCGGTGACCGGCAGGCTCAGCACGGCGTCGGGGCGGTCGGTCAACCGGCCGAGGTAGGCGGCGAAGGCGGCGAGCAGGACCGCCGAGAAGGTCGAATCGTCGCTGGCGGCAATGGTTTCCAGCCGCGCGACCAGCTTCTCCGAGAGGCGGCCGCCGGTGACCAGGTTGATCGCCGCGCGGGGCGCGGTGCGGCTGTCCAGGCCGGTCGGGCTGTCCAGGCCCGCGATGCGCTCGGCCCAGTGTTCGCGGTCGTTGGCGAAGCGGGTGCTCTCGCGGTAGCGCTGTTCGCCCTCGACGAGCGCGGCCAGGTCACCGGGTACCACCTCGCGGGCGGGGGTGCCCAGGACGCGGGCGGAGTACAGCTCGGCGATGCGCTGGGAATTGGTGAAGGCGCCGTAGCCGTCGAGCACGATGTGATGACCGCGCAGGTACCAGAACCAGCGGTCCTCGCCGACGCGCAGCACCGCGCCGCCGACCAGGCGATCGGCGAGCAGGTCGAGCGGGGCGCCGAATTCGGCGCGCATCCACTCCTGGGCGGCGGCGACCGGGTCCTCGTGGTGGCGCAGATCGATCAGCGGCAGCTCGTCCTGGATGCGGATGGAGTGGTCGACGACCTGGTAGGGCACGCCGTCGGCTTCACCGATGCGCACCAGCGGCGAGCCGTAGGCGTGCGCGGCCTCGGCCGTGACCTGCTGCAGCACTGCGACATCCAGCTCGCCGGTGATGTCGACGTACTGGGCGATGGTGATCGGGACGTCGGGGTCGAGCAGCTGCGCGTACCAGACACCCAGCTGGGCGGGGGTCAGCGGGAAGCGTGGCGACGCGGTGTGCGCCTGCGCTTCCTGCGGTCGCGCGCTGAACCCACCCAACTCCGTACCGTGCACCAGAGCCTCCTCGAATCGCGAAAAAACAGCAGACCGAACCTTTTTCGGGCACCACGAAGACACCTGGGTACTCCGTGAACCGGTCGATCCGGTATGGGCGCAGTGGGCGCGACGCCGCACTCGCGCGAGATCCCCGACAGATCATGTGGACGAGAGCGACAGCCGATGGGCTGTCGTCGGCGGCCGGCGGGAAGCCTGCCGCGGGGTGCCTAGCTGATGATCGTTCCTCCAACATCGCGGCCGCGGCGGGAAGACCTCGCCGGCGGCTCTGTCACTTACATCACATGGCTGCCTGTCCATGCATTGCAGACACTAGGCGGTCGGTTAATAAAAAGAAACTTTTTCCGCTAAAAAACTCGGACGAACGACCAGTCTCTTCCATGGGGTGCCCATGACCTGGACATGAGTGTGTGCTCCAACACATTCGCTCGCAGAGTGTGAGCTACCACACTTTCAGAACGGGAGACTATGAGCCGAAACGTTGCATCTGCGTTGCATCGGCACCCAGGCGCCGATCGAGCACCCGGATCTTGGCTTCGATCTGCGCATACAGCGGAGAATCGCGGTCGACCGTCGACCGGTAGGCGGCCCACGCGGCGGCATCGTCACGCCCCTCCGGACCGGCCGTCCACCGGCGCAGCACGCCGGCGTCCCGGGAAGCGAGCACCGCGGTGCGCAACCGCACCCGCAACTCGTCGCGGATGTCGCAGATGCCCGGCGCCGAGGACCGCGGCAGCACCGGACCCGCGTACAAGCGCAATGCGGATTCGATATCACCGGTGTCGAGCGCGGCCCGCAGGGCCTCCACATCGGTTGCGACATGCACGCGCAGACGGTAAGGGCGCGATCCGACGACACTGGCCCCGACCACCGACCGCAATCGCGACATCGCGGCGCGGATGGTGCCGTTGTCCAGATCGGTGTCGTCGAGCAGCAGCGCCAGATGATCGGCGCCCAGACCTTCCGGATGCTCGGTGAGCAACAGCAGGATCTCGGCATGGCGTTGCGACAGCGACACCCGCTCCCCCGCCACACTCAATTGCGGCTGCCCGAGCCCGAGCACATCGAGGCCGAGCCGGGCCGGTGGCTCCTCGGCGGTGTCGACATCGGCCGGGGTGGGCGCCGGGACCGCGCGGCCCGCGCGCATGGCCCGCAACACCAGATCCATCTCGGCGGCCGTCGCCGCGGCTTTCACCAGCGCGAGGATCTCCGGCTTGGCAACCCGCATCCCACCGGCAATCATCAACACGCCGATCAGCCTGCCGTCGGGCTCGTGCACCGGCGCCGCCGCACCGGTGATCTGGTGCATGCGATGCAGGAAATGTTCGGGCCCGTGGATCCAGGTGGCCCGGCCGCTGCGCACGACGAGACCGACCGCATTGGTGCCGACCCGGCGCTCGCTGAGATCGTCGCCTTCGCGCACACCGATCTCGGCGACCGCCGCGACCTGCTCGGGATGACCGTGCACCGAGAGCACCCGGCCGAACTGATCGGCCACCGTCACGATGAGTCCGGCCCGCGCCGCGTCCTGGACCAGCAGTTTGTCGATCAGCGGCATGAGCGCCGCGATCGGATGGGCATCGCGATACCGCACCAGGTCGGCGCCGCGCAGACCGCGACCGTCGAGTACATCCGTCGGATCGACACCACCGCGCACACTGCGCAACCAGGATTCGAGAACGAGCGGACGCAACAGGCCGGCCAGCTGAGTCAGCTGTTCACCACCGGCACTGAGAAATCCATGGGCCTGTGCGGCATAGGCTTCCAGAGCTCCGAGCTGTGCGCCCGACTCCGCCGCCTGCCGTGGGGGCCGCCCACCTGCAAGATTGCTGACCATTTGCCTTTCTTTCCCGATACAAACTGTACCGGTGAGATATGGCGGCAACTGTCAGAAGCGGGGGTTTGTCCGGCAGGTCACATCGTGGTATCAGATGTCACTTCGTCACACTGCCGGCAGATCGGCTATGGCTGCGGCGAGCGTCACTACAGTGACCTGCGGTCCGCGGCTGAGCGGCACCGGCACGATCGACAGGTCCACGACCATAAGGTCATCGATTCCGTGCGTTCGGCCCTGTTCGTCGACCACCGCGCGCGGGTCGTCCGGGGGGCCCATGCGGCAGGTGCCGGAAAGATGCTGGGAGGTTCCCAGGTGCTCGCGCAGCCAGTCGTCGTCGATGGTTCCGGGGCGCAGTTCGAACAGGTCGGCCGCCAGTTCGACGCCTGCGCGGAGCCGGGCCCGGTCACGCGCGGTGCGCAGGTAGCCCTGATCCATCCGGGGCGGGACGGACGGGTCGGCGGAGGTCAGGGTGAGTTCGCCGGTGGACTCCGGGCGCATCAGCGCCACCCCCAGTCTGCGCAGGCCCGGGGTGAACGCGGGGGTATAGGGGCGGAGTTCGATGGCGTCGAGTTCGAGGACGTATTCGAGGGCGACGGTGGGGTGTGCGGGTGGTTGCCCGGGGAACTCGAGGCCGATCTCGGGATGGTCGGTACACCAGCTGCCGACCGGAGCCGAGTGGACCACCGGCAGGCCCAGTGAGCGCAGCTGCCGCTCGGGGCCGATGCCGGAGCGGAGGAGCAGCGCGGCCGATTCGATCGCCCCCGCGCACAGGATCACGCGGTCGGCGTGGGTCGTGCCGCGCTCGCGGCCGCGCGCCCACTCGACCCCGACCGCCCTGGTTCCGCGCAGGAGGACGCGCGTCACGGTGGTCGCGCCGGTGACCGTCAGGTTCGGGCGGTCCAGGGCCGGATAAAGGTGAGTGAGGGCGGGGCCGCGCCGTTGTCCCCGCGACAGCGCCAATGGCACCCGGCCGAAACCCACCGGCGAATACCCCCCGCCGGATCGGCCGTCGGCACGCGCTGGTTCGGCGGTGGCATTGAGGTCGGCGATCTCGGTGTGGCCCGCGGCGGCGCAGCGTTCGGCGAATTCGGTGCTGAATGGGGTGGGATCGGTGATCCGCTGGACCGGGATCGGGCCGTGGTCGCCGTGGCCGGGGTCGCTGCCGAAGTCCAGGTCGTTTTCGAGTTCCCGGAAGTAGGGCGCGAGCGCGTCGTACGACCAGCGCGGGCTCCCGGCGACCGCGCGCCAGGCCGCGAGGTCGGCGGCGGGCGGGCGGACGAAGTAACTGCCGTTGATCGCGCCCGAACCGCCGACGAGTTTGCCACGCACCAGGTTTCCCGGATAGCGCCACAGCACCCCGGATTCCGGGCCGACCGGGAGGTGGCCGGGGTCGAGGAGCTCGGCCGGGATGGCGGCGGGCCTCGGCCAGACCGGGCCTGCCTCGAGGACCAGCACCTCGTGGCCCGGGTCGGCGCTGAGCCGGGCCGCGAGGACGCACCCGGCCGAGCCCGCGCCGACGACGAGCGTGCGCGTCACCGGATCAGTTCGACGACGTGCTCGGCTTGAGCGCCTGGAAACTGCGGGCGCGCACGGCACCCAGCCACAGGCCGGTGCCGTAGGCGACATCGTCGAGGCGCTTGTAGGCCACGTACCGCACCGGGTCGAGGCCGCCCGCGTCGCGGTGGGTGAACCAGTCGGCCAGGCCGTCGGCCAGGGCCATGGTGATCGCGATCTTCCTGATCCGCCGCGAGGCGATGACCGCAAGCAGCGTCACCGGCCAGTAGTCGCGGCACATCGCCGAGGCCAGCCGCCACATGCCCGCGAAATAGCCGCGCGCCAGATAGACCGCCGCGATGCGGGTGGGGTTGTCCAGTTCGGTGAACACCCGGCGCAGCTTGATCAGCGCCGAGCACAGCGTCACCAGGCCGCCGAGCAGGCCCCATTTGGACAGCGTGGCGAAGAGCAGACTGGCCAGTACCGTCCAGGTGGGCACCGACAGCGGCGAGACCAGGCCCGAATGCCGTTTGCCCAGCGGCGCGGCCCCGGTGCCGTAGAACAGTTTTCGCCCGAACCAGGCGCGGAAGGCGACGCGGTGGTCGTGGGCCACGTGCGCGGCGGGCTCGTAGCGCAGCCGCCAGCCCGCGCGTTCCAGCCGCCAGCACAGGTCGACATCCTCGGCCACCTGCATGGATTCGTCGAATCCGCCCTCGCCGAGCAGTGCGGCCCGGCGCGCGAGCAGCGCGGCACTGGGCACATACGACACGATGCCGCGCGCGTGCACCGCCGACTCGCGCCTGCCCAGATCCAGCGACGAGCGGGTGTGTTCGTAGCGGGCCAGCGCGTTGGACGCCTTGTCCAGGGCGACGATCCGCGGCGCGACCAGCGCCACCTGCGGATCGCTGAAGTGTCCCAGCATCACCTCGAGCCAGCCGCTGCGCGGCACCACATCGGAGTCGAGGAAGGCCACGAACTCGGTTGTCGCCGCCCGCAACCCGGCATTGCGGGCAGCGGCCGGGCCGAGCGGGGACTCGTGGCGCAGCACCGTGACCTGGCCACGGCCCTGGCGCGGCGGGATGCGCACCGGCTCGTCGGAGCCGTCGTCGACGACGATCACGTTGTGCCCGCGCAGCGTGGCCAGCAGCCGCAGCACCCCGTCGGCGTTGTTGTAGAGCGGGATGACGACGGTGATGTCGTCGAGCGAGGGCAGCAGCCGCGGACGCGGATTCGCCACGCCGGAGTCGAGCAGCCGGCGCGCGACCATCGCGGACTTGGTGTCGGTGACCTCCAGGTACCCGTCGCCGATCAGCTCGGCGGCCTCCGGGGCCAGGCGCAGCATCCGTGCGGGCGTTCCGCCGATCAGGATCCGGCCCCCGGAAAATGCGCGTACCCGTGGATCGATCCGAACCCCGAAGCCGTCGGGCAGACGATCATGGCGCATTCCTCGCATGCTATGCGCAGTTGGGCTTCCAGACACCATCACCCCACAAAAAAGGAGGAAAGTTCGCCAGAAATCCGCGCGTGACCGGTTGCCGGACAGACGAACAAGATCGGCAGCGCACTTTCGGCAACCGGCGTGTCTATCCGAGCGGACTCTCGTTGCACGCCTTGGCGGGCGCGCGTTTCACTGTCAAGGGCAGTGACACCCGCCCACGGCCGCTGCGCACCGGACGCGAATGATCCACCGCCGGGCGCGGAATCGTGCGGCCCGGCATCGACAGCGCCGCTTCGCCGTAGCCCTGCACGCATTCCGGGTCGGGACCGTTGGCGGGCAGGCCGGTGAAGAACTTGGCGGCCATACAGCCGCCGCGGCAGGAGTCGTAGTGCGCGCACTTGGTGCAGGCGCCGCCGTCGACCGGTTCGCGCAGTTCGCCGAACAGCTGCGAGGTGGTCCAGACGGCGTCGAAACCGCCGTCGGCGACGATGTTTCCGGCCTTGAAGCGGTCGTGGATGGCGAAGGGGCAGGCGTAGACGTCACCGACCGGGTCGACCAGGCAGACCACCCGGCCCGCGCCGCACATGTTCAGCCCGGGTAGGGCCGAGCCGAAAGCGGACAGGTGGAAGAAGGAATCGCCGGTGAGCACGCCGTCGCCGTTGCGGACCAGCCACTCGTAGAGCTCGCGCTGCTGTTCGGGCAGCGGGTGCAGCTCGTCCCACACGTCGGCGCCGCGACCGGAGGGGCGCAGGCGGGTCAGGCGCAGGGTGGCGCCGTAACGGTCGGCGATGGCCTTGAATTCGTCGAGCTGGGCGATGTTGTGGCGGGTGGCCACGACCGAGAGCTTCGCGTCCTTGAAGCCCGCGGCGGCCAGGTTCGACAGGGCCTTGATGGCGGTGTCGTAGGAGCCGGGACCGCGCACGTGGTCGTTGACCTCGGCGGTGGCGCCGTCGAGGGAGATCTGCACGTCGACGTAGTCGCTGGCGGCCAGCCGGGCGGCGACCTCCTCGTTGATCCGAACGCCGTTGGTGGAGAACTTGACTCCGACGTGGTGGGCAGTCGCGTAGTCGACCAGCTCCCAGAAGTCCGGGCGCACGGTCGGTTCACCGCCGCCGATGTTGACGTAGAAGATCTGCATGCGCTCGAACTCGTCGATGAGCGCCTTGCACTGCTCGGTGGTCAGCTCGTTCGGGTCACGGCGGCCCGAGGAGGACAGGCAGTGCACGCAGGACAGATTGCACGCGTAGGTGAGTTCCCAGGTGAGGCAGATCGGCGCGGCCAGACCGGATTCGAAACGGTCGATGAGCCTGCCGCCCTGAACGGTGTCGGTGGAGGCAGGCATGCGCACGGGCGTCACCGGAGTGACCGGGCCGGGGGCAGGCACGATCATGTCGGTGTCGGCCAGCTGAGCCAGTGCCTTGATGTGGGTGTCGGACGCGCCGACACCCTTGGCGCGCAGCGCCTCGCGCACCGAGGCGTGCGCCGGCAGCGACTGCACCACCTCGACCAGATCGCGGCTCTTGAGGAACGAGAGCTTGCGGGTGCCGAAGTGGTACAGCAGCGCGCCGAAGGACTCCGGGCGCAGCGAGACGCGCGGATGCAGCGCCCAGCGGGTGTCGAGATCGAGCACGCCTGCCTCCATGGTCAGTAGACGCCGCACATGCCGTCGATGCTGACCTCTTCGATCAGCGTCTCGGTGACCAGGTCTTCTTCGGTCTCGACGGTCGCGCGCGTGGCGTTCTCGGACATGACTACCTCCAGTGTGTTGCCGGTCACCACGGACCTTAACGTCAGTGACTGCCATAAAGGAGCGGAATCGGAAAATCCCCCTGCCCCGGCGAGCGCGCACCGCACGATCCACACAGCGCCCCCGCGTGATGTGGCGCACCTCTAGACTTCCCAGAGCAGGACGGGAAGGGGCCGGACGGCCCGGCGGCAGTAGAGGTGAGGCAGAGGCTTGCGTAACCACGGTGGGGCGGGGAGCGGCGCGAATTCCACGCTCTCGGAAGCGGAGATCGTCGAGGCGGCGCTGCGCGTCGTGCGCGAAGACGGCGTCGAGAAGCTGTCCATGCGACGGCTCTCGCGCGAGCTCGGCGTCTCGCCGATGGCCCCGTACTACTACGTCGCCGACAAGCGCGAACTACTCGACCTGGTGGCCAGCGCCGCGCTGGCCGGGGTGCGCAAGCCGCCGCGCGAATCCGGGACGTGGCAGGTGCGCCTGCGCGATCTCATCGATCAGATAGACGATAAACTGCGCAGGCATCCCGGCCTGGGCGACATCCTGCTCGAGCAGATGCTCGGTAAGCAGCTCGACCTGATCGACGCGGTGATGGAGATCCTGTTCGACGCGGGCTTCAGCGACCGCAACGTGCTGGCCGCGTACGCGACCATCCACACCTACCTGTTCGGCCGCAGCCGGGTGAATCCGCGCGACCGTTCCGCCCCGGCGGACGTGCTGCTGCCCGAGGCCGTGGCCCGAGCCACGAAGTACATGTCCGACCTGCGCGGCAAGTACTCCTACGACTTCGGGATGGAGGTGTTGGTCGCCGGACTCGAAGCACAGCTTGCAGTGCAGGCGCGTCCCGACCTAGCATGAAACTGAAACACGTTCTAGTTTTGTTCGAGAGGACGACATGACCACAGTCGAGGTTCCGCACGGTTCGCGCTCGGTGGTGCTGCGGGTGGCCGCGGTGATCGCCGAAACGGCCGACACCCACTCCGTGGTCTTCGAGGTGCCCGCCGAACTGCGCGAACGATTCGCCTACCAGCCGGGCCAGTTCCTGACCCTGCGCATCCCCAGCGAGCAGACCGGCTCGGTCGCGCGCTGCTACTCGCTGGCCAGCTCGCCGTTCACCGACGATCAGCCCAAGGTGACGGTCAAGCGCACCGAGGGCGGCTACGGCTCGAACTGGCTGTGCGACAACATCTCCGCGGGCGACGAGATCGAGGTGCTGCCGCCCTCGGGTGTGTTCACCCCCAAGAACCTCGACGAGAACCTGCTGCTGTTCGGCGCGGGCAGCGGCATCACGCCGGTGATGTCGATCCTGAAGTCGGCGCTGTCGCAGGGCTCGGGCAAGGTGGTGCTGGTCTACGCCAACCGCGATGTCGACTCGGTGATCTTCGCCGGTGAGCTGCGCGAACTGGTCGGCAAGCACCCGCAGCGGCTCACCGTCATCCACTGGCTCGAACCACTGCAGGGCCTGCCCACCGCCGACATGCTGGCCGGGCTGGTGGCGCCCTACACCGCCTACGAGGCGTTCATGTGCGGGCCCAAGCCGTTCATGGACCTGGTGCACGACACCCTGGCCCAGCTCGACGTGCCCCGCGCCCGCACCCACGCCGAGGTGTTCAACTCCCTCGCCGGTGACCCGTTCGCCGATCACGCGCCGGTCGAGGTCAGCGACGAGGAGGCCGCCGACGCGGCCACCGTCGAGGTGGAGCTGGACGGGGAGGTGCACGAGTTGTCCTGGCCGCGCAAGCAGACCCTCGTCGACATCATGCTCGACAAGGGCCTGGACGTGCCCTACTCCTGCCAGGAGGGCGAGTGCGGCTCGTGCGCCTGCACCGTGCTCGAGGGCAAGGTGGAGATGGGCAATTCGGAGATCCTCGATCCCGAGGACATCGAGAACGGCTACATCCTCGGCTGCCAGGCGCGGCCGGTGACCGACCACCTCAAGATCCAGTTCTGAGCCGGGTTCAGCGCATCGCGCGATAGGCGGCGCGCTGGTCCGGGGGTAGATGCTCGGTCGCGTAGCTCAGGGCTGTGCGACCCATCCGCGCTGCGTTGATGTCGAGGAAGCCGGTGAGCGCGGCGCGGTCGACGCGTTTGCCGACCTCGCGCAGCATCCAGCCGAGGGCCTTCTGGATGAGATCGCGGCGGTCGTCGAGCAGGGTCGCCGCGAGTTCCAGGGTGGTGCTCGGGTCGCCCGCCTTGATGAAGGCGAAGGTCGACAGCAGCGCTACCCGGCGCTCCCACAGGGAATCCCGCCGTGCCAGGTCGAAGAGCAGGCCGCGGTCCCGGTCGAGCAGCCACGGGCCGACGATGTGTTCGGCGGAGGCGTCGACGAGGTCCCAGTTGTTCACCCGGCCCCTGCCGACGGCGGCGAGATAGAACTCGACCATCCGCGCGCGGGCGTCGTCGTCGCGGGTGCGTGGCTTCGAGGCGGCGGCGAAGCGGGCGTTCAGGATGAACAGGGCCGCGAGGCGTTCCTCGTGGACCGGGCTGTCGAGGAGTTCGCCGATCCCGTCCAGGGGCAGGGTGGCGAACTGTTTGGCGACCTTACGGGTGGCCGGGACGCGGACACCGAGGAAGACGTCGCCCTCGCCGTACTCTCCGGGGCCGGTTTTGAAGAAGCGTTGCAGGTTCTGGGCATCGGTGGGGTCGGCCTGGGTGGCCAAGGCCGCACGTACCCGCGCGACGGTGGGGAGTTCTGACACAGCGCACCTCCGGTGTCGACGGGACCACCTCGCATTCAACACGGGGGTACCGACAAACCCACGCCGACATCCGGCCGGCCTACTGCGCGCGGGCGCCCAGCAGTCGACCGGATTCGAATGTCGCCGCGCTGCTGGGCAATTCGCCGGTGCGTCCGCTGGTGCGGACCGTGACGGTACCCGCACCCGTGGTGGGGCGGCCGAGTTCGTCCATCTTGCGGATCGTCTGCGCGGCCACGGCCTGGGCGCTGTCGAACAGGCGGACACCGTCGGGCAGGGCAGCGACGATGGCGTCGACGACCAGGGGGTAGTGGGTGCAGCCCAGGACCACGCCCTCGACGTCGGCGGGGGTGCGGGCGGCGGCGTCGGCGATGGAGTCGCGGATGGCGGGCAGGTCGCCGCGGTCGATGGCATCGGCCAGGCCGTGGCAGGCCACCCCGACGACCTTCGCGTCACCGGCGAAGCGGGCGATGAGGTCGGCCTGGTAGCGGCTGGCGGTGGTCGCCGCGGTCGCCCACACCGCCACCGAACGGCACTGCGCGGCGGCGGGTTTGATCGCGGGCACGGTCCCGATCACCGGCACCGTCTCCCCCACCGCCGCGCGCACATGGTCCAGCGCCGTCACGCTCGCGGTATTGCACGGCAGCACGATCACCTCGGCCCCGAGCTCGATGGCCTGGCGCGCCGCCCCGAGCACCCGCTCGACCACCCACTGCTCCGGCTTGGGCCCCCACGGCGCGCCCTCGGGGTCGAGCAGCAGCAGCAGATCCACATCGGGCCGCAGCTTGCGCAACCACGCGGCCGTCGGCAGCAGCCCGAGGCCGGAATCGATGAGCGCGACGATCACGCGTCTACCGTATTACAGCCACCGAACCGGCCCGCCGCTAGCTCGCGAGCGCCGGGGTTGCGGGCTCAGCCGGCCGCCGCGAGGAGATCGGCGACCGGGGTGGCGGTGGTGAGTTTGGCGCGCAGCTTCATCACCTGGGCGGTCATGCCCGCGCCGAGGACGGCGGTGAGGATGCCGTCGCGGGAGTAGTAGGCGAGGAATTTGCGGCCGTCGTCGGTGACGACGGTGACGTCGTCGGTGGGGGCCGGGGTGCCGAGGGCCTGGATCTTGAGGTCGTACTGGTCGCTCCAGAAGTACGGGACCCGGGCTGCGGTGGGGGCAGCGCCGCCGAGCAGGGCGGTGACCAGCAGTTTCGCCTGCTCACCCGCGCTGGTCCAGTGTTCGACGCGCTTGCGGACACCGGTGTCGTGCTGCCAGGCGGCGACATCACCGACCGCCCAGACGGCCTCGGCCGAGGTGCGGCCGGACTCGTCGGCGAGCACGCCGCCACCGGCGGTCGGTTCGGCCAGTTCGATCCCGGAATCGGCCAGCCAGTCGGTGACCGGGACCGAGCCGACCCCGACCACCACCAGGTCGGCGGCGACCTCGGTGCCGTCGGTGAGGACAGCCCCGCGCACCCGGTTCGCGTCGTCGGTGAGCAGCGTGTCCACGCCGACACCGCAGCGCAGGTCGACGCCCTCGCCGCTGTGCAGCCGGGCCACCAGGCCACCGATCTGCTCGCCGAGCACCGAGGCCAGCGGGGTGGGCTGCGGTTCCACCAGGGTGACCGCCACGCCCGCCGCGCGGAAACTGGCGGCCAGTTCGCAGCCGATGAAACCGGCGCCGATGATCAGCGCGCGGTCGGCACCGTCGAGTTCGGCGCGCAGGGTGGCGGCGTCGGAGTGGGCGCGCAGCACGTGCACTCCGGCCACCTCGGGCAGGCCGGGCAGCCGGCGCGGGCGCAGGCCGGTGGCGATGATCAGCTGGTCGTAGCCGAGGGTGGAGCCGTCGGCCAGGGTGACGGTGCGCGCGGCGGTGTCCACCCCGGTCACCGCGGTGCCGAGGCGCAGCTCGATGTTCTTCTCCGCGAAGAACTCCGGCGGGCGCAGCGTGGTGTCGTCGGTCTCGCCACGCACGAACTGTTTCGACAGCGGCGGTCGGTCGTAGGGCGGGCGGGCCTCGTCACCGAGCAGCAGCACCTCGCCCTCGTATCCGGCCCGGCGCAGTTCCTCTGCCGTGCGCAGACCTGCCAGCCCCGCTCCGACGATCACGATGGGCGCGCTCATACCTGTGTCCTCCCGGCCTGGACGCCCGCCCTGCGGGCCCGCGCGAGCCACCGCCGCCGAGGGCCGTTCGCCCATGCCATGTTCTTGTGTCGCGGGCCACTACGGCCCCCAGATGTTTGTACCAGTGCGCCCGGCCACAGGTGATACCCACGTCGCAACCCAACCGTGCCGGTTCCGGTATCGACCGGGCGGTCAATCAGGAGTAGACCGAGGTCAGAAGGATTTCTTCGTCTCATCGAGGAGGCACACCCCATGTTCACCGACAGCCGCGCACAGGATTTCCTCGCCGTCGTGCTCGGCGCATTCACCGCGCTGTCCCCGCTGTGGGTCAGCACCAACGACAACGCCCGCTGGACCCTGATCGTGCTCGGCGTCCTCATCGCCGCGACCGGGTTGGTCCAGATGGCACGGGCGAGCATGTCCGCCGCCGACTACGCGATGGGCCTGTTCGGCGTGCTGCTGTTCATCTCGCCGTGGGCGATGGACTTCACCGCCTTCCGCGGCGCATCCTGGACCGCATGGGTGGTCGGGGTCGTGACGGCGGTGGTGGCGGTCGCGGCGCTGCCCGCGATGAACGCGCGCCTGCACAACATGGCTCCGCATCACTGATGCCGGGCCGCCGTGCCGGGCGCCGCAACGCGAAACGCGATGGCGACGCCCGGCAACTCATCCTGGATGCCGCCGAGAACCTGTTCGCCGCCCAGGGTTTCGACGCCACCCCCACCGCGGCCCTCGCCGCGGCCGCCGGCGTCCCGAAGGGTCTGGTCTTCTACTACTTCCCCACCAAGAACGCGATCCTGTCCGCGCTCATGCGCGAACGCGTCCCCGAACGCCCGATCGAGGACCTGCACACCGTCGTCGCCCCCGGCGATCCCGCCACCAGCCTGATCAACCTCGACACCGCCATCAACCTGCGCGACCACCACTCCTCGGTGCTGCGGGTGATCATGTGGCGCGAGGCCGACACCCACCCCGATGTCCGCCGCCGCCTGCGCCTGCTGCGCGACCAGCTCCTCGAGGTCACCGCGCGCGTCCTGCAGGACAGCGTCCCCACGCCCGTCCGGCCCAGCACCCTGCACGCCTGTGCCGCCGCGTGGGTCTCGGCCATGTTCGCCATCGCGGGTGCCGATCGCCTGCACGCCCTGGACGGGCTACCGGTGCCCACCGCGGACGACCTGATGAACGTCGCCCAGGTCGTCGCGGCGGGCATGAACCAGCTCGGCTGAGGTTCACACCGTGGCGGTGGTGTGGAGCTCCGTTCCGTCGGCACTCCGTGCGCGCGGCAGGACCCGCACCGCAACCACGGCGACGAGCACGTGCACGGCGGCCGCGGCCAGCGCGACGACGTGCAGTCCGTCGACGAACGACGCCCGCGCCGCGTCGCGCTGCGCCGGGAGCAGGCCGGGTAGCGCCAGCGTCTCACCGACGGTGGGCGCGAGGTCGGGGCCGGTGAGCCGGAACAGCAGGGCGGCCAGCGAACCGAACACGGCGATACCGAAGGCATTGCCCAGCTCGTTGCTGGTCTCGGCGAGCGCGGCGGCCGAACCCGCCCGCTCGGCGGGCACGGCGGCCACCGCGATCTCGGCGACGACGCTGAACGAGATGCCGTAGCCGATCCCCGCGATCACGGTGGCGGCGAGATACCAGCCGATTCCGGCGGCGGTGCCGGTCGGCAGCAGGGCGAGCAGCCCGACGGCGATGAACACGTGCGCGGCGACCAGCGCGGCCGACCGGCCGACCCGCTCGACGACCAGCGGCGTCAGCACCGATGTCGCGGTGAGGACCAGCGCGCCCGGCACCGCCAGCAAGGCGGCGCGGGTGATGCTCAGTTCGAGGATCGACTGCAGGTAGGTGGCGCCGAGATAGGCCGTGGCCGACCAGGCGGCCAGCGGCAGGAAGCCGGTGAGGACGGCGATCGCGAACACCGGACGGCGGAACAACCCGAAGTCGACCAGCGGCTCGGCCAGGCGCGACTGACGTCGCGCGAACCACACCAGCACCGCCAGCCCGACCACCCCGATGACCAGCCCGTCCACCGATACGCCCGTCGCGGCCGCGTGCTTCACCGCGTACAGCGCCAGCAGCAGTCCGGTGGCCGAGGCGAACACGCTCGGCAGGTCGACCCGCCCCGTCGCGCCGGTGCGCACCTCGCGCAGCAGGATCGGCGCGAACACCAGGAAGGCCAGCAGCACCGGCAGATTGATCAGGAACACCGAGCCCCACCAGAACCGGCTCAGCAGCTGACCGGCCACGACCGGGCCGAGGGCGAAACCGGCGGCGAAGGTGGCCGCGAAGATCCCGATGGCCCGCGCGCGCAGACGAGGATCGGTGAACAGGGTGCTCAGGACGGCCAGCGCCGAGGGCAGCAGGGTCGCCCCGGCCACGCCCATCACCACCCGCAAGCCGATCAGCAGCTCCGCGCTCGTCGCGAACGCCGCGGCGGCCGACGCGATACCGAAGACACCCGCGCCGATCATCAGCAGCCGCAGGCGGCCGTAGCGGTCCCCGATGCTGCCGAAAGCGATGAGCAGCGAGCCGACCGCGAAGCCGTAGCTGTCGAGAATCCACAGGGATTGATCGGCGGTGGGGGTCAGGTCGGCGGTGAGCGTCGGCATGGCGAGGAACAGCACCGAGCCGTCCATCGCGACGAGCAGGACGGGACCGAGGATCACCAGGAGGCCGAGCCAGGCACGCAGCTCGGTAGGAGCGGGTCGTTGCGTCATGCCATCGAAACTGCGGCACCACGCCACCGGCAACCAGCCCCGGTCATGGGTACACCCGCCAGGGATACCCACGCCCCGGCGGCCGTGCCTACGATCGGAGAGATGGAACTGGAGAGCCTCGGCACCTTCCTCAAGACCCGCCGCGACCGGATCACCCCCGCGGCGATCGGCCTGCCCACCTACGGCGCCACGCGGCGCGTGCCGGGCCTGCGCCGCGAGGAACTCGCCCAGCTGGCCGGGGTCAGCGCGGGGTACTACACGCGGCTGGAACAGGACCAGGCGGGCACGGCCTCCGGGCAGGTCCTCGATGCCCTCGCCCGGGTGCTGCGGCTCGACGCGGCCGAAGCCGTCCATCTGCGCAATCTCGCCGGCAGGCCGAGTGCGCCGCGCCTGGTGGCGCCGGAGGTGGAGCAGGCCAACCCGCGTGTTCTCGCGCTGCTCGAGGCGCTCGGCGAGACCATGCCCGCGCTGATCCTGGGCCGTCGCGGTGACGTGCTCGCCTGGAACCGCACCGGTCACGCCCTCTTCGCCGAACACCTGGACTTCGACGCCCCGGCCGACCCCGAGCGCCGCCCCTCGATCCCACGCCAGTTCTTCCTCGACCCGCTCACCCGCGACCTGCACCGCAACTGGGCGGAGCTGGCCCGCGTCCACGTGGCCTACCTGCGACTCACCGCGGGCCGCCACCCCACCGACGCGCGCCTGGCCGAGCTGATCGGCGAACTCGCCATGCGCAGCGGTGAATTCGCGAGCCTGTGGGCCGAAGGTGAGGTAGCCGACTGCACCGTCGGCCGGATGCGGTTGCACCACCCGACCGTCGGCGCCGCGGACGTCGACTACCAGGTCTGGCTCCAACCCGACAGCCCCGATCACCGGCTCGAGGTCTACACCCCGTGCGACGCGCGCTCCGCCGACGCGCTGCGGCTGCTCGCCGCCGGTCTCGACACGTCCGAGACATGCTCGCCCGCGATCCGGGCATAAACCGGGGGGCGGCACCGTTCGTCCATGCACGGCCCCGACCAGGAGGAGATGCGCTGTGTCCGAAGAGAAGTTCGATCCGCGGGCGCTGCTCGCCGAGGCCCGGCTCGGTGTGCTAGCGACGATCAAACAGAACGGGCTGCCCCAGTTGTCCCCGGTGACACCGTATTTCGACAGCACGGCCGGGCTGATCTACGTATCGATGACCGAAGGCCGGGCGAAGACGGTGAACCTGCGCCGCGACCCGCGCGCGGCCCTGGAGGTGACCAGCGCCGACGGGTGGGCCTGGGCCACCGCCGAGGGCAGCGTCACGCTGACCGGCCCCGGTACCGACCCGGACGGCCCGGAAGTCCAGGCCCTCGTCGACTACTACCGTGCCGCGGCGGGCGAACACCCGGACTGGACCGAATACCGGGAGGTGATGGTGTCGGATCGCCGGGTCCTGATGACACTCACCGTCGAGCACGTCTACGGCGCCCGGATTCGCTGAGCGCGCGACTGTCTCGGCGCCCGCGAACTCTCAGAGCGCTGCCATGAACGCTCGGTACCGTGACCGGCACGATATCGTTCACCATCAGGCAGGAGAAGCCGTTGAGTCAGCAATCACTGTTGCGCCGCGCCGTCCAGGGAATGAACGCGGGTGTGGTCGCGCTCGCCGAGGCCCCGGTCATCGGCGGTGTCCTCGGAAAAGCCTTCGCTCAGGTCAGCTATGTGGGCCGCCGCTCGGGCCGCACCTTCACCACGCCGGTCAACTACCGCCGCTCGGGCGACGACTACATCATCGGCGTCGCCCTGCCGGACAAGAAGTCCTGGTGGCGCAATTTCCTCGGTGAAGGTGCGCCGATCATCCTGCGCATCAACGGCGTCGAACACACCGGTCACGCCGTCGCCCGCCGCAACGAGCGCGGCCAGGTCAGCGTTCGGGTCCGCCCGACCTCGGACTGACACCCACTCCGCTACGGAAACCGTTGCGGTGCTCAGGGTTCCGGTGCGGTCATTCCGGTATCCATGGAAAACGCCGAACGGCGCCGCTCCCGGAGGAGCGACGCCGTTGCGGTGTCAGTGGGTCTACAGACTCACTTGATGATCTTGGTGACGCGACCGGCACCGACGGTGCGGCCACCCTCACGGATCGCGAAACGCAGGCCCTCGTCCATGGCGACCGGCTGGATCAGCTTGACGGACATCTCGGTGTTGTCACCGGGCATGACCATCTCGGTGCCCTCGGGCAGGGTCACAACGCCCGTCACGTCAGTCGTACGGAAGTAGAACTGCGGACGGTAGTTGTTGAAGAACGGGGTGTGGCGGCCGCCCTCGTCCTTCGACAGGATGTACGCCTGGCCCTCGAACTCGGTGTGCGGGGTGGTGGTGCCCGGCTTCACGACGACCTGGCCACGCTCGACATCTTCGCGCTTGATGCCACGAACCAGCAGACCGACGTTGTCGCCCGCCTGGCCCTGGTCGAGCAGCTTGCGGAACATCTCGATACCGGTGACCGTGGTCTTGGTCTTGTCCGGACGGATGCCGACGATCTCGACTTCCTCGTTCACGTTGACGATGCCGCGCTCGACGCGACCGGTGACGACGGTGCCACGACCGGTGATCGTGAAGACGTCCTCGACCGGCATCAGGAAGGGGAGCTCGGTCTCACGGACCGGGTCCGGGATCGACTCGTCGACGGCGTTCATGAGCTCGACGATGGACTCGGCCCACTTCTCGTCGCCCTCGAGGGCCTTCAGGCCGGAGACGCGCACGACGGGGGCATCCTCGTCGAACTCCTGCGAAGCCAGCAGCTCGCGGACCTCCATCTCGACGAGCTCGAGGATCTCCTCGTCGTCGACCATGTCCGACTTGTTCAGCGCGACCAGGATGTAGGGCACGCCGACCTGACGGGCGAGCAGCACGTGCTCGCGGGTCTGCGGCATCGGGCCGTCGGTGGCGGCCACGACCAGGATCGCGCCGTCCATCTGGGCGGCACCGGTGATCATGTTCTTGATGTAGTCGGCGTGACCCGGGGCGTCGACGTGCGCGTAGTGGCGCTTCTCGGTCTGGTACTCGACGTGGGAGATGTTGATCGTGATACCACGAGCCTTCTCCTCCGGCGCCTTGTCGATCTGGTCGAACGCGAACGCGTCGTTCAGATCCGGGTACTTGTCGGCCAGCACCTTGGTGATGGCAGCCGTCAGCGTGGTCTTGCCATGGTCGACGTGACCGATGGTGCCGATGTTGACGTGGGGCTTCGTCCGCTCGAACTTCGCCTTCGCCACTGTGGTCCTCCTGGACTAGTTAGTGCGTGCTTTTTTGCAGCAGTGCGGTTAATAAGGGGGGTCGTGCTGACGCCCGGTTGCCGGAGCCAAGCGTACTCGGCTCCGGCAAGCGAATTACTCGCCGGTCGCCTTGGCGATGATCTCCTTGGACACGTTGGCCGGAACCTCAGCGTAGGAGTCGAACACCATGGAGTAGTTCGCCCGGCCCTGGGTCTTCGACCGCAGGTCACCGATGTAACCGAACATCTCCGAGAGCGGAACCAGCGCCTTGACGACACGGGCACCACTGCGTTCCTCCATGGCCTGGATCTGGCCACGGCGGGAGTTGAGGTCGCCGATCACATCGCCCATGTAGTCCTCGGGCGTGGTGACCTCGACCGCCATCAGCGGCTCGAGGATCACCGGACCGGCCTTGCGGGCCGCTTCCTTGAGGGCCTGCGAGCCCGCGATCTTGAACGCCATTTCCGAGGAGTCGACGTCGTGGTACGCGCCGTCGAGCAGGATGACCTTCAGGTTCACCAGCGGGTAGCCGGCGAGCACGCCGTACTGCATGGCGTCCTGGGCACCCGCGTCGACCGACGGGATGTACTCACGGGGCACGCGACCGCCGGAGACCTTGTTCTCGAACTCGTAGGTCGCACCGTCTTCGCCGACGAACGGCTCGACCGCGATGATGACCTTCGCGAACTGACCGGAGCCACCCGTCTGCTTCTTGTGGGTGAACTCGAGCTTCTCGACCTTCTTGGTGATGGTCTCGCGGTAGGCCACCTGCGGCTTGCCGACGTTCGCCTCGACCTTGAACTCGCGCTTCATGCGATCCACGAGGATGTCGAGGTGGAGCTCGCCCATGCCGCCGATGACGGTCTGGCCGGTCTCGGCGTCGAGCTTGACCGAGAACGTCGGGTCTTCGCGCGCCAGCTTCTGGATCGCGGTGCCGAGCTTCTCCTGGTCGGACTTGGTCTTGGGCTCGATGGAGACCTCGATGACCGGGTCCGGGAACGTCATCGACTCGAGGACGACCTGGTTCTGCGGGTCCGACAGGGTGTCACCGGTGGTGGTGTCCTTCAGGCCGATCACGGCGTAGATGTGACCCGCCGAGGCCGAGGGAACCGGGTTCTCCTTGTTGGAGTGCATCTGGAACAGCTTGCCCAGACGCTCCTTCTTGCCCTTGGTCGAGTTGACGACCTGGGCACCGGAGTCGACCTTGCCCGAGTACACGCGGACGTAGGTGAGCTCGCCGAAGAACGGGTGCACCGCGATCTTGAACGCCAGCGCCGAGAACGGCTCGTCGGCGCTCGGCTTGCGGGTGACGACCTCGTCTTCCTTGCCGGGCAGGTGACCCTCGACCGACTCGACGTCCAGCGGGGACGGCAGGTAGTCGACGACGGCGTCGAGCATGGGCTGCACGCCCTTGTTCTTGAACGCCGAGCCACACAGCACCGGGTAGAGCTCGGAGCCGATGGTCATCTTGCGGATGGCGCCCTTGATCTCCTCGATCGTGAGCTCCTCACCACCGAAGAACTTCTCCAGCAGCGCCTCGTCCGACTCGGCGACGGTCTCGAGCAGTTCCTGGCGGTACTGCTCGGCCTTCTCCTGCAGGTCGGCCGGGATCTCCTTGACCTCGTACTTCTCGCCCAGCTTGGTCTCGCCGGTCCACACCTTGGCGTTCATCTCGACCAGGTCGACGATGCCCTCGAAGGTGTCCTCCGCGCCGATCGGCAGCTGGATGACCAGCGGCTTGGCACCGAGGCGGTCCTTGATGGTCTGCACGGTGAAGTAGAAGTCCGCGCCGAGCTTGTCCATCTTGTTGACGAAGCAGACACGCGGCACGTCGTACTTGTCGGCCTGACGCCACACCTGCTCGGACTGCGGCTCGACACCTTCCTTGCCGTCGAAGACGGCCACGGCGCCGTCGAGCACACGCAGCGAACGTTCCACCTCGACGGTGAAGTCCACGTGGCCCGGGGTGTCGATGATGTTGATCTGGTGCTGGTTCCAGAAACACGTCACCGCCGCGGAGGTGATCGTGATGCCGCGTTCCTGTTCCTGTTCCATCCAGTCGGTGGTCGACGCGCCGTCGTGCGTCTCACCGATCTTGTAGTTCACACCGGTGTAGAACAGGATGCGTTCGGTAGTGGTGGTCTTGCCCGCATCGATGTGGGCCATGATGCCGATGTTGCGGACCTTGTTCAGGTCGGTGAGCACGTCCTGTGCCACGGAAATCTTCCCCGCTCGTAGCTAGTTGGGATTCTCTGGTACGACCCTGGTTCGGGTCGTCACTATGTCAACGCCGGAAGCGGCACCGAAGTGCCACTCACGACTGTGAGCCTTCCGGCGCCGACACGAGCGACGGGCCGGGCGGCAATCACCAGCGGTAGTGCGCGAAGGCCCGGTTGGACTCGGCCATCTTGTGGGTGTCCTCGCGACGCTTCACCGAAGCGCCGAGGCCGTTGCTGGCATCGAGGAGCTCGTTGGCCAGGCGCTCGACCATGGTCTTCTCGCGACGGGCGCGGGAGTAGCTGACCAGCCAGCGCAGCGCCAGGGTGTTGGCGCGGCCCGGACGGACCTCGACCGGCACCTGGTAGGTGGCGCCACCGACACGGCGGGGCTTGACCTCGAGGGCGGGCTTGACGTTGTCCAGCGCGCGCTTGAGGGTGACGACCGGATCGGTGCCGGTCTTCTCACGCGCCTGCTCGAGGGCACCGTAGACGATGCGCTCTGCGGTGGACTTCTTACCGTCCAGCAGGATCTTGTTGACCAGCTGAGTGACCAGCGGCGACCCGTAGACCGGGTCGTTGATCAGCGGACGCTTGGGTGCGGGGCCCTTGCGTGGCATATCAGCTCTTCTCCTTCTTGGCGCCGTAGCGGCTGCGGGCCTGCTTGCGGTTCTTCACACCCTGGGTGTCCAGCGAGCCACGGATGATCTTGTAGCGGACACCGGGGAGGTCCTTCACACGACCGCCACGAACGAGCACCATCGAGTGCTCCTGCAGGTTGTGGCCCTCGCCGGGGATGTACGCCGTGACCTCGACTGCGCTGGTCAGGCGAACACGCGCGACCTTACGCAGCGCGGAGTTCGGCTTCTTGGGGGTGGTGGTGTACACGCGGGTGCACACGCCACGACGCTGCGGGCTCCCCTTCAGGGCCGCGGTCTTGGTCTTGGAGACCTTGTCGCGACGACCCTTGCGGACCAGCTGGTTGATGGTTGGCATATACCGGCTTTCTGGCTCATCCCCGCCTGCGCAGGGACCCTTTGGTGTTGGTCGACGTTTAACCTGCACGTCCAGCCACGTTTCCTTTGACCCGCGGTCGGGCGTGTCGCGCGCAGGTCAGGGCCCCTTTTCAGGGCACGCTGGAACTTACCGGCCGCTCTCGCTGGCCTACGTTCACGCACGAACTTGCCCGTAGCAATCCGGGCACAGGGATCCACGATACCCGCGTGCCCGAATCCGGGTCAAAGCGGGGTGCGCCATCCGGGCTGCTACCGGGCCAGATCCAAGGTCAGCTCGACCAATTTCTGCGCCCCGGCACACGGATCGGGGTGCGCCGAGCCCGGCCGGTAGTTGATCCACCAGCCGACCACGCCGACATCGGCGGCCGGCGCGGTGACACCGCAGGAGTCGTTGTCGTTCGGTCTGCGCACCTGCAGGGCCCTGCGGCCCTGGACGGTGATGTCGCCGGTGAGGTAGCCCAGTTTGTCGTTGGTGGTCTTCTCGTTGTTCAGCGTACCCATCTCGTACCAGTTCAGGGTGGCCATGGCCTCGCCGCCGGGGGCGTCGGCGATCGACCACATGCAGACCGCGCCGCTGAAGGCGGGCGAAACGCTCTTGGCGTCGCCGACGATCACGCCGATCTTGTCCTTGGCCACGACTTCGCATTCGCGCAGCAGCTTGTCGAAGTCGGTGTTGATGGATTCGCCGCCACCACCGCTGCCCACCGGTTGGGCGTTGCCCTCGACCTTGTTGCCACAGCCGGTCAGCGCGACCGCGCACAGCAGCGCGACCGCGGTCAGCGCGCGCCGGGCGCTCACCCCAGCCGTCCCACGGTCAGCTCGGCCAGTTTCCTGGCCTTGTCGCACGGGTTGCCGCCGACCGCGAAGACGCCGTTGTTGGTCGACCATTCGAAGAAGTCGTCGTCGAGCTGGATCGCCAGGTCGCAGATGTCACCCTCGGGCGAGAGCGCCTGGAAGCCGGGGCGGCCGCCGACATCGATCGTCTCCGGCGGGCGCCCCACGTTGGAGACCCACGCCTTCTCGCGGTCGATCGGGCTGCCCCGATAGGAGGCGAAGGTCACACTGGGACCGGCGATTCCGGAGCCCTGGTAACTGCATCCGGTGGCGTTCTTGAACACCTGCGAGATGGTGCCGAGGCCGGCCAGGTCGCGCACCTCGGCGTCGGTGACGTGACCGCACTCGCCGACGAACGGGCCGAGCGAGGCCACCTTCGGTGGTGGTCGCATCGAGCCGGTCGGCGCATCGGAGTCGCCCCCCGATCCGCACGACGTCAGCACGACAGCCAGGGCCATGCCGGTGATGATCGCCGAGGGGATCCGCATGCCATGAACTGTAGTGGCTGCCGGGCGGCACTCACAGATTGCCGCGGGCCTCCTGTTCGCGTTCGATGGCCTGGAACAGCGCCTTGAAATTGCCCTTTCCGAAGCCGAGTGAGCCGTGCCGCTCGATGAGTTCGAAGAAGACGGTGGGGCGGTCGCCGAGGGGGCGGGTGAAGATCTGCAGCAGGTAGCCGTCCTCGTCGCGGTCGACCAGGATGCCCCGGCGCTGCAACTGTTCGACCGGTACCCGCACGTGCCCGATGCGGGCGCGCAGTTCCGGGTCCTCGTAGTAGGTGTCCGGGGTGGCCAGGAACTCCACGCCCTCCGCGCGCAGGGCGTCGACGGTGGCGAGGATGTCGGCGGTGGCCAGCGCGATGTGCTGCACGCCGGGCCCGCGATAGAACTCCAGGTATTCGTCGATCTGGGAACGCTTGCGGCCCACCGCCGGTTCGTTGAGCGGGAACTTGACGCGATGGTTGCCGTTGGCGACGACCTTGCTCATCAGCGCCGAGTACTCGGTGGCGATGTCGTCGCCGACGAATTCGGCCATGTTCGTGAATCCCATGACACCGCGGTAGAACTCGACCCAGCGGTCCATCATGCCGAGTTCCACATTGCCGACCACGTGGTCGATGGCCTGGAAGAGCCGGTGCGTGCGCGGGGCGCGGGTGGAGGTGCGGCTGATGTAGCCGGGCAGATACGGCCCGGAGTAGCCGGACCGGTCGATCAGGGTGTGGCGGGTCTCGCCGTAGGTGGCCAGCGCGGCCGAGCGGACGGTGCCGAATTCGTCGCTCTCGTCGTGCGGTTCGACCAGGATCGTGGCGCCGTGCGCGCGCGCCCAGTCGATGCAGCGGTCGACATCGGGGACCTCGAGGGCGATGTCGACCACGCCGTCGCCGTGCCGGTCGTGATGGGCCACCAGCGGGCTGTCCGGGTCGACAGCGCCGGTGATGACGAACCGCGCTCCCCCGCTGCGCAGCACGAACGCCTTGTGGTCGCGGTTGCCGGTCTCCGGCCCCGAATAGGCCTCCAGCCGCATGCCGAAGGCGGATTGCAGGAAGTGCGCGCTCTGGGTCGCGTTGCCCACCACCCAGACCAGCGCGTCCCACCCGATCACCGGAAACGGATCGACACTGTCGTCGTGCTCGATCAGCCCGACGAGCTGCTGCTCAATGGTCATGACCAAGGAGAACTCGACCGCCCGCACCTGGGCAACAACATCACCTGAGTCTGGACATGCTGACACGAGAAGCCACCGAACCGGCACCGATGGTGGACAATTTGAATAGCACCCGATCGCGCCGGAGCACGGAGGTCAGCCGATGCGCACGCCAGCGAAACTGGACGAACTCGATCTCGCGATCCTCGACGCGATGCACCGGTACCAGAAGGCCGGAATCCTGGAACTGTCCCGCCGGACCAAGGTCGCGCGGGCGACGGTGCAGGCGCGGATCAACCGGATGGAGGAGTCCGGCGTGATCGCCTCCTACGATCCGCAGCTCGATGTCACTGCGGCCGGGTTCGATGTGCAGGCCTTCGTCACCCTGGAGATCGCGCAGGGCGCGCTGGACGCGGTGAGCGCAGAGCTGGCCGCGATCCCGGGTGTGCTGGAGGCCTATGCCACCACCGGCTCCGGTGACGTGCTGTGCCGCATCGGCGCGGACTCGCACGCCGGATTGCAGGCGGTGCTGCTCAGTATCGATCGCACGGGGTCGGTGGTGCGCTCGCACAGCGTGATCGTGCTGTCGACGGTGGTGGCCCGGCGGACCATGCCGCTGCTGCGCACGCTGACCCCCACCGGCACGGCCAAGGCACCCGCCTATCGCGAACAGCGCTGAGCGGTATTCACACCGGACCACCGACGCGGTCAAGCCTCACGTGGTCAGGGGCGCAGGTCGGCACCTGGCGCGAGGATCTCGACGTGGGGCTCGGACTCCGATTCCAGGAAGGCCAGCAGCGCAGCCGCTTCGGACTCCACCTGTGCCGCTTCGTCTTTCGTCCAGTTCCGGGTCGGGCTGATCCGCAGCCGGGCGACACCGGACTTCACGAAGACCTTGTACAGACCCGCCATGAACCCGTCGACGAGCACCGGCGAGACCATGGTGCTCGCCGCGCGCGGCGGGGACACCTCCGGCTCGGGGACCACCCGCGCGCGGTCCTGATGCGAGAGCAGGGCGTTGTCGTACCAGCCGAGCAGGCGCACCGGCGCGGGCAGGTCCGGGTCGGCGAGCTCGAGGTCGGCGGCGTCGTAGAGGGTGCGGCCGCGGTCGTCGGTGTAGGTGCGGACGCGCTCGCCCAGTTCGGCCACGGCCTTCTTCATGGCGGGCAGACGCGACCAGGTCTGCATGTCCATGGTGGTGGCCGGGCCGAAGGCGCGCAGGTAGCGCAGGATCAGCTCGGCGACCGGGTAGTCCGGGTCGAGGGGGACGCCGAGCCACGGCTGTACCCGTGACCAGACCGGCCTGCTGTTGTCACGCCAGCGCCCGCGCGGCGGGGTCTGCAGGACGGGTAACTGATACAGCCAGGTCTGCACCACCACGCCGGGGTCCCGGTCGGGATAGCGGCGGGCGGCCTCGGCGCGCAGGTCGGCCACCGGCATCGGCTCGTCACCGAGGACCTGTTCACCGTGGGCGCGCAGCTCGTCGAAGTCCAGGCCAACCATCGCGCCGTAGTTGAAACCCTTGCGCTGCGGCACCTTCTCCAGTTCCGGCTGGATGAGCGGGGCGATCCGCACGGCGTCGGCGGGCGTCACCAGGTGGATCGTGCCGCGCATCAAGGTGATCCGCACCAGCGACCGGTCGTCGAGGGCCGACGACACCGTCGCCGGATCGAAATCGGCTGTCCGGCTCCACAATCCGATGAACGGCGGCGGCACGTCCTGAGCCTGCAACCCGACCAGGTGTTCGCACATCCGCGCGGTGCTCAGGGGCGAGCGCTCCAGCAGGTGCTGGCGGGCGAGCAGGGTGCGGTTGAGCACCCGATTCGACAGCGGCATGCGACTCCCCTTCGACGACGCGGCGACGAGCGCGACGCTACCGCCCACCACCGACAAGGACTCAGCGCAGCCGCACGACCACCTTGCCGGTCGCGGTCCGCTCGTCCAGCGCCGCGACGGCTTCGGCGGTCTTGTCCAGCGGGTACAGCACCGGCTCGGGCGCCGGGATCGCTCCCGAGGCGAGCAGCGGTTCCACCTCGGCCCACTGTTCGGCCAGGTAGGTGGGGTGGCTCATCACCCATTCGCCCCACGCCGCGCCGACGACCTCGACATTCTTGAGCAGCAGCCGGTTCACCTTCACCGTCGGGATCTCGCCCGCGGTGAAGCCGACCACCAGCAGTCTGCCGCCACCGGCCAGCGACCGGACGCTGTCGGTGAAGCGGTCGCCGCCGACCGGGTCGAGCACGATGTCGACCCCGCGCCCGTCGGTGAGTTCCTTCACCGCGGCCAGCCAGCCCTCGGCCAGCACCACATCGGTGGCACCGTTGGCCTTGGCCACCTGGGCCTTGGACTCGGTGCTCACCACCGCGATCACCCGGCCCGCGCCCAGCGCCTTGGCCATGCGCAGGGTGGAGGTGCCGATGCCACCAGCCGCGCCGTGCACCAGCACGGTCTCGCCGGGGGCCAGCCTGCCGCGCTTGGTCAGGCAGAAGTGCACGGTCAGATCGTTGAACAGAATGCCTGCACCGGCTTCGAGCGAGACATTGTCCGGCAGCTTGAACACCGCGTTGCCGGGCGCGACGGCCACCTCGGCCACCGCGTTGCCGAGCATGGTCAGCGCGGCGACCCGGTCACCGGCGACCAGCCCGGACTCCGCGGGCGCTTCGCGCACCACTCCGGCCACCTCGCCACCGACGACGAAGGGCAGGCCCGGCTTCATCTGGTAGAGGCCGCGGGTCATCAGCACATCGGGGAAGGCGATACCGGCCGCGTGCACGTCGATCAGGACACCACCGGGGTAGGCCACGGGTTCGGGCAGATCGACGATCTCGATCGCCGACGGACCCTCCAGCCGGCCGACCTGTGCTGCACGCATAGCGAAACCTCTCTGTTGACTTGCTCTCGCCGAACCTATCCCGGCCGTGGGTCAGCGATGGGCGAATTCCAGCATCGTCTCGCTGACCAGCTCCTGACCGTCCTTGGTGATGGTGAGACCGCCCGGGGTCAGGTGGTACTGCGTGCCGTCGACCGGGTTGGTCGCGGTGAAACCGCCACCGCCGGTCGGCAGCGGGTCGTCGAGTTCGATGCCGAGACCGTCGCTGGCCCTGGCGCCCTTGTAGTAGTACCGGTTGTCGCCGGTGTGGCAGATGACCACCCGCGACCCGCTGGTACGCGCGATCGTCATCGCGGCGTCGTTGTCGTTGCAGCGCGGCCCGCCGGTGCGGAAACCCTGGCCGTCGGCGCCGGTCACGCTCGACTGCAACGGCGGCACCGTGGTGACGGCCGGGGTGGGCGGCGGCTGGGTGATCTCGGTGGTCGGCGCGGTCTGGTCGTCGCCCACGTCGGTGGGCTGCACGACCGACGGGGGTCCCGGGGGCGGATCGGCGACGGTGCCGGTGTCGTCACCGAGGCTGAGCATCACCCACACGGCCGCGCCCACCGCCGCGACCACGATCAGCGCGCCGAGGGCACCGGCCAGGATCGGGGTCGAGGAGTTGCGTTGCGGCGGGAGCGGCAGCGGCGCGGAGGGATGGGTGTAGCCGCCCGCGCGGGTGCCCTGTGGACCGGTGGTGCGGTAACCGGGCGGCGGAGTCCACTGGGCGGGCGGGACCGCCGGATCGACCACCACCTGCGGACCCGACACGGTGGGCGGCGGCGGGCCCGGGTCGACCGGGCGCGCGCCGGTGACCGGACCGGACGTCGTGACCGCCGCGATCTGCGGGCCGGGCGCGGTACTCGGCGCCGCCCGCTCGGCCTGCACGAGCGCGGCGCGGGCGGCCCTGGCCAGGTCACCGGTGGTGCGGAAACGCTGCTGCGGGCGCTTGGCCATGCCGCGATCGATCACCGCGTCGAAGAACGACAGCCCGGGGTCGACCGCGCTGGGCCGCGGCGGCGGCGCCATCTGATGCGAGCCGATCGCGCCCGCGAGGCTGTTCACCGGGTAGGGCACCCGGCCGACCAGGCATTCGTAGAGCACGCAGGTGAGCGCGTAGGTGTCCACCGCGGCGGTGAGCGGGGCGTCCTCGAAACGTTCGGGGGCCATGTAGGCCATCGAGCCGACCGCGCTACCGGTGCTGGTGAGCTGCGGGTCGGAGTCGGCGTGCGCGATGCCGAAGTCGACCAGGTAGGCGAACATGCCGCCGGTGAGCAGGATATTGGCCGGTTTCACATCGCGGTGGATCAGGCCGATCTCGTGCGCGGCGTCGAGCGCGGCGGCGATCTGCTCCACCACCTGGACCGATTCGCCGGGCGTGAGCCTGCCGTGGCGTTGCAGGCGATCCTTGAGATCGGTGCCCTTGACCAGGCGCATGTCGATGTAGAGGACACCGTCGACCTCGCCCCAGTCGTGCACCGGGATGACGTGCGGCTCCTGCACACTGGCCATCGCGTGCGACTCACGGCGGAAACGCTGCACATAGACCGGGTCCCCGGCCAGCTCACGATTGAGCACCTTCACGGCGACAGTGCGATTCTTGGAGGTGTCGTAGGCCTCGTAGACCTCCCCCATACCGCCGACTCCGAGGAGCCTTCGCATTTCATAGCGCCCGAACATCGAGCCCGCCATCGCCCCGCCGGCCATCCCAGCAGGCTACCCGGCGGCGGACGGCTCTGTCATGTACGACGAGCGCGACCCGGTACCACTTCACCCGGCTCCGCGTGAGGGTGTGATCTGCGCCCCGTAAAGTCGTGTGCAGAACTACGCAAGAAGTCGCGGCGCACCCGGTGAGCCGTGCAAGGAGCACACGTGTCACTCGATCGGCCACTGGCCCCGCTTCCCCAGGAGGGCATGGGTTTCGCCGCGGCGTGGCCCGTCCGGGCCGCCGATGTGGATCCCTATCACCGGCTGCGCTTCGACGCCGTGGCGCGCTACCTGTCCGATATCGCCTGGGACGAACTGCACCGGACCGAACTGCACCTCACCGACCCCACCTGGATCGTGCGCCGCACCGTCATCGACGTGGTGCGCCCGGTCGTCTGGCCCGACCAGGTGCACCTGACCCGCTGGTGCTCGAGCATGTCCACCCGGTGGACGAACATGCGCACCCGCATCACCAGCGACGGCGGCGGGCTGATCGAGACCGAGGGTTTCTGGATCAACCTCAGCGAGTCGAGCAACCTGCCCTCCCGGATCAGCGACGAGGGCCTGGCCTATCTGGCGCGTTCCACCGACGAGCACCGGCTGCGCTGGCGGCCCTATCTCACCGATCCGGCGCCGCGCGAATCCGACGCCGATCTGCCGTTCCCGATCCGCGCCACCGACATCGACCAGTACAACCACGTCAACAACGCCTGCTACTGGCAGGCGGTCGAGCAGTACCTGGTCGACTATCCGAAGCTCGTCGCCGGGCCGCACCGCGCCGTCATCGAGTACGTGGCGCCGGTGCTGGCGCGCGAGCACATCACCGTGCGCGCGCGCTACGAACCCGGCGACGCGGGCGGGCGCCTGACGCTGCGGTTGTGGTTCGTGGTCGGCGGCATCACCACCACGGTGGTCCGCGTCATGCCACTGCCGTGACATTTGCGGCTGGCGCCGCGGGTTCCCGGCCTGTTCCCTTGATCTTCCCTCCCGCCGGGTACTCCTTCGTCGCACCCTCTGGTCAGTCCAGATCAAGGCGGCCGAGAACCGCCGTGGCGGCTAGCCTTTGGCGGCCTTCAGCAGGTCCGCCCTGGTGGTGAACTTGACCCGTGGCCTGCCCGCTGCCTTGCCCGCCGACTTCTCGGCCTGGTCGATGGTCTTCCAGCCCTTGCGGTCGACCAGATCCGGCTGACGTTGCGCGAGCAGGGCCTGCAGCGCGGCCCGGTCGCCGGTGGGCGCGGTGAGCTTGCCCGCGATGAAATCGCTGATCAGCGCCTCCACCGTCTCCTCAGCGTCGAGCCGGTTGGAGCCGATGACGCCGCGCGGCCCGCGCTTGATCCAGCCCGAGACGTACACGCCCGGAACCGGTTCGGTGGCCTCGATGACCCGGCCGTGCTCGCTGGGCACCGTGCCACGGCGCTCGTCGAAGGGCAGTCCGGCGACCGGCACCCCGCGATACCCGATGGCACGCAGCACCAGACCGGTCTCGAGGGTCTCGGTGCGGTCGGTGGCGGTGGCCACCAATTGCCCGTTCTCCTCGGTCAATTCGTTGTGCGCGAACTCCAGCGCGGTGGCGTGCTCGTCGCCGTGCACCGCGGTCGGGGTGGCCAGGTAGCGGAAGACGATGCGCTTGTGCGCCGGGTCGGCGGTGAGCTGCGAGTACTCCTGGGCCAGCTGGTATTTCAGGCGCAGCGAGGGTTCGATGTTCGCATCGTCGAGCAGTGCCTGGCTGTGCGGGTCGAGGGTGAGCTCGGCCGGGTCGACGATCACGTCGACATCCTTCATGTGCGTGAGCGCCAGGAACTCCGGCGAGCTGTAGGCCGCCTGCAGCGGGCCGCGCCTGCCGAGGATCACCACCTCGCGGATATTGCTGCGGCGCAAGGCGTCCAGCGCGTGGTCGGCGATGTCGGTCTTGGCCAGCTCGTCGGGATGGGCGGTGAGCACGCGGGCCACGTCCAGGGCGACATTGCCGTTGCCCACGATTACCGCGCGTTCGCCGGACAGGTCGAACTCGCGCTCGGCGAAGTCGGGATGGCCGTTGTACCAGGCGACGAACTCGGTGGCCGAGTGGCTGCCGGGCAGGTCCTCGCCCGGCACACCGAGGCGGCGGTCGCTGGAGGCGCCGACGGCGTAGATCACCGCGTGGTGGTGCGCGAGCAGTTCCTGGTGGTCGATGTGCTGCCCGATCTCGACATTCAGGTAGTACTGCAGGGTGTCGCGCCGGAAGGCGGAGTCGAACATGTTCGCCACGCCCTTGGTGCCGGAGTGGTCGGGCGCGACACCGGCCCGGATCAGGCCCCACGGTGTCGGCAGCCGGTCGAACATCTCGACCTCGACATCGCTGCGGCGCAGCAGTTCGTCGGCCGCGTAGCAGGCCGCCGGACCCGCGCCGACGATCGCGACGCGCAGCGTGCCCAGGTCCTTGGGCGGGCGCACCGGGGTGCTCAGCGGATCGAAGTTCGACTCGAGCGGGTGACGCTGGAACCAGGCGGCGTTGATCTCGCGGTATCTGGCCAGCGAGGCGAGCAGGTCGTCCTCGGAGAAGATGGCGTCCACCGGGCAGGCGTCGACACAGGCGCCGCAGTCGATACAGGTGTCGGGGTCGATGTGCAGCATCTCCGCGGTCGCGAACTCCGGCTGATCGGGAGTCGGGCGAATGCAGTCGACCGGGCACTCGGTGACGCAGCTGGCGTCGTTGCAACAACGCTGCGTGATGACGTAGGCCATGGGTGCAGATCCTCGAAATATGTGGTCGGTGGCTCGAGGCGACATCGCAGGACGTCCGCGGCGGGGTATGCCATGGGCGCATCAACGGTGACGCAGCTTTCAGTGTGCCTCGAGTGTGACACCGACCTCACCTGTGGTCCGGATTACGGTGGTCCCCATGGCGGTGACTCTGATCCTCATGCGGCACGGCAAATCGGCCTATCCCGACGGCGTCGACGATCACGACCGTCCGCTGGCACCGCGCGGGCAGCGCGAGGCGGCACTGGCCGGTGACTGGCTGCGCGCGACCCAGCCCCCGATCGACGCGGTGCGCTGCTCGACCGCGACGCGCACCCGCCAGACCCTCGCGGCCACCGGAATCGATGCGCCGGTCGAGTACACCGACGACATCTACGAGGCGAATCCGCACACGCTGATCGAGCTCGTCCAGCTCACCGACGACGCGATATCCACGCTGCTCGTCGTCGGCCATGTCCCCGGAATTCCCTGGACCGCCTGGGAACTGGCCCACAACCGGGACTCCGACCAGGCCACCGAACTGAGCCGCAAATTCCCCACCTCGGCCCTGGCCGTGCTCGAATTCGACCGGCCCTGGGCACGGATCGACCCGGGATCGGGCGAACTGACGTTCTTCCACATCCCCCGCTAGGCGGCTACTTCAGCAGCTTGCCGCCCACCACGACGCCGACGCCGAGCAGCACCAGCAGGACGAAGGCCACGAAGCCGTTCGTCAGCCACCAGACCACGCCGAGTACCAGCACCACCGGAGCCACCGCGATCGCGGTGATCACGGGGCTCTCCTTGACCGTTTCCCACGCCGAACGGGCCCGGATCCGGTCGATGTCCTTAGCCATGTGATCCAGACTACGTTTCTGTCGGTGGTCGGTGCCATGCTCGTGGCCATGGATTGGAAAATCGAACTCGTTGCCATCCCGGTCACCGATGTCGATCGGGCCAAGGACTTCTACACCAGCATCGGCTTCAACGCCGATCACGACCACACGCCGAGCCCGGACATCCGGTTCGTCCAGCTCACCCCGCCGGGCTCGGGATGCTCGATCTGTATCGGCCGCGGGCTCACCGAGGCCGCGCCCGGCAGCGTCGAGGGCATGCAGATCGTGGTGGCCGACGCCGACACGGCCTACGAGCAGCTCGTGGCCGCGGGCGTCGAGGCCACCCCGGTCCAGGACCTGCCCTGGGGCCGGTTCACCTTCTTCGCCGATCCCGACGGCAACCGGTGGGCCATCCAGGAGCTGCCGAAGTACAACTGAATTCGCTCGTCCCGTGAGGATTAGTCTTGCTTGGAGTGCACTCCAGGTGGATAGCGTCGACCTGGTTCCACGAGAAGGGACGAGCACGATGGATCCGGACGCGACCGCACGGGCCGAGGGCACCGACGAACAGCGCGAACGCCCGCGCTATTCGATCGGCGAGGTGGCCGAACGCTCGGGACTGAGCCGCGACACGCTGCGCTGGTACGAGAAGATCGGCCTGATGGGCTACATCGGCCGCGACCACACCGGCAACCGGCGCTTCAGCGATCGCGACCTGGAGTGGCTGGCGCTGATCACCCGGCTGCGCCTGACCGGCATGCCGGTGGCCGACATGATCCGCTACGCCGAACTGGTGCGGGCCGGTGAGCAGACCTTCCCGCAGCGGCTGGCCATGTTCCAGCAGACCAGGTCCGACGTGCTCGACAAGATCGCGGAACTCCAGCAGACCGTGGCCGTGCTCGACTACAAGATCGCGCTCTACCAGGGCCGATCCGAGGTCGAGCAGCCGGCCGCGCTCACCGCGTACACGAGCGAAGGAACCGATGTATGAGCACCACCGCGACACTGCCCACCATCACCCTCGGCACCGACGGCCCGCTGGTCGGCGCGCAGGGCCTCGGCTGCATGGGCATCAGCGAGTTCTACGGTGACACCGACGCGGCCGAATCCCGCGCCACCCTCGACCGCGCGCTCGAACTCGGCGTCACCCTGTTCGACACCGCCGACATCTACGGTTCGGGCCACAACGAGGAGTTCCTCGCCGATTTCGTCCGGGCCAACCGGTCGGATCTGGTGATCGCCACCAAGTTCGGCATCGTCCGCAAGGCCGACGACCCGTCGTACCGTGGCTTCGACAACTCCCCCGGCTACATCCGCACCGCCGTCGAGGCCAGCCTGCGCAGGCTCGGCGTCGACACCATCGACCTGTACTACGTGCACCGCCGCGATCCTCGGGTGCCGATCGAGGAGACGGTCGGCACGCTGGCCGAACTGGTCGCGGCGGGCAAGGTCAAGGCGCTGGGCCTGTCCGAGGTGACCGGTGACGAACTGCGCGCCGCGCACGCGGTGCACCCGATCGCGGCCGTGCAGTCGGAGTGGTCGCTGTTCTCCCGCGACGTGGAGCGCACCGCGGTGCCCGCCGCCGTGGAACTGGGCGTGGCCTTCGTGCCGTACTCGCCGCTGGGCCGCGGCTTCCTCACCGGCTCGTTCCGTTCGGCGAAAGACCTGGGCGACAACGATTTCCGCCGCTCCCAGCCGCGGTTCACCGGTGACAACGCCGAGCGCAACGCCGAACTGCTCGCGCCGCTGGCCGAGATCGCCACGGCCCACGGGATCACCCGGGCCCAGGCCGCGCTGGCCTGGGTGCACGCGCGCGCCGAGGTGCACGGCCTGCCCGTGGTGCCGATCCCGGGCACCCGCAAGCGCGCCAGGTTGGCCGAGAACGTCGCCGCGGCGACGGTGCGGCTCACCGCCGGGGAACTCGCGACACTCGAGCCGATCGCCGCGCAGGTGGCGGGCGAACGGTACGCGGACATGTCCTTCACCTCCGCGGGCCGCGAGTAGGCCTGCCGCGCCGCGGTCCGGGCGGACCGCGGCGCACCGGGCTAGCATCGCGGAGGTGACCGAAGGCCAGCAACGCGTATGGATCGACAAGCAGCATCCGGCCGTCTACAAGGCCATGAGCGCCACGGCGGCCGAGATCAGAGCCGCCGCCGCGGCCGCGGGGATCGACCGGCGGCTGGTGGAGCTGATCAATCTGCGCGTCTCGCAGATCAACGGCTGCCCGTACTGCCTCGACGTGCACGAACACGCCGGGCTGGGCGCGGGCCTGAGCGCCCAGGAGATCGCGGTGCTGCCCGCGTGGCGGCGCGGCGGCACCTATTCCGAGGCCGACCGGGCCGCGCTCGGCCTGGCCGAGGCGGTCACCACGCTGCCGGAGGAGGAGCGCACCGATCGGGAATACGCGATCGCGCGCGAGCATTGGTCCGAAGAACAGATCTCGGTGATCATCTGGATCGCCGTCGCCATCGGCGCGTTCAACCGCGTGTCGATCCTCAGCGCGCACCCCGTTCCGGTGCGGAAGGAGCGTAAGAAGATGACCGAGGCCAAGCCCGAATCCGAACGCCGCGTCGTGCGCAACGAGGAGAAGAACCGCTACGACGTGTTCCTCGACGGCGAGCTCGCCGGCTTCGCCGAATACGTCGAGCGCGGCGACGACACCGATTTCGTGCACACCGAGATCGACGGCGCGTTCTCGGGCAAAGGTCTGGGCGGGGTACTGGCTCGCCTGGCCATCGAGGACGTGATCGCGCGCGGGCGCACCATCACCGCGCACTGCCCGTTCATCCGCGGCTACCTCGACAAGCACCCCGAATACGACGCGCACGTGGTGGGCAAGGGCATCCCGAAGTGAGCGATCTGGAGGCCGATCCCACCGAGGCGCTGTGCGAACCCTCGCCCAGCCCTGGACCGATCTCCGAGCTGTATCCGGCCAGGGAGGTGCCGCTGGGCGGCGTGCGCGGCGTGTATGTGGAACGCACGCTGCCGCAACGGGATCTGCCGACGGTCGGCGCCTGGTGTTTCCTGGACCGGTTCGGTTCGCCGACCGTCACCACCACCGGCGCCTCCCCCGATATCCTGCCGCACCCGCACATCGGCCTGCAGACGGTGACCTGGCCGTTCGACGGCCGCATCCGGCACCGGGATTCGGTGGGCTCCGATGTCGAGATCGAACCCGGCCAGCTGAATCTGATGACCTCCGGTCGCGGTATCGCGCATTCGGAGTTCGGGGTGCCGGGAGCGGCGGCCGGCAACGGCCTGCAACTGTGGATCGCGCTGCCCGACAGTGCGCGCGAGGGCGACCCGCATTTCGAGCAGCATCGCGAACTGCCGGTCTACGAGCAACCGGGCCTGCGGGCCACGGTGCTGATCGGCGCGCTCGGTGGGGTGGTCTCGCCCGCGCGGGCCTACACGCCGATCCTCGGCGCCGACATCGTGCTCGACGCCCGCGCGCGGGTGCGGTTGCCGCTAGAGCGCGCCTTCGAGCACGCGGTGCTGGTGATCGGCGGAACCGTCGAGGTCGACGGGGTCGAGCTGAGCGCCGGACCGCTGCTGTACCTGGGCACCGACCGCGCCGAGCTGACGCTCACCAGCACCGAGGGCGCGCATGTCGCGCTGCTCGGCGGCGAGCCGTTCGGCGAGGAACTGGTGATGTGGTGGAACTTCGTCGCCCGCACGCACGAGGAGATCCTCGCCGCGCGCCAGGCGTGGGAAGCCCGTGACACCAGCCGTTTCCCGACGGTTGTCGGCCACGACCCGGACGAGCGGATTCCCGCACCGCCGCTGCCGCCGCTGCGGCTGAAGCCACGCAAACGCGCCACCGGCTGCACGCACCGCTGATCCGGCGCCGCCGTGGCGCCACACCGGGCGCGGGGCTCAGCCCTGGGCGAGCAGGGCGTCCAGCGCGCGGTAGCTGTCGTTGAGGCCGGTCTCCATGCCCGACTCGACCATGCCCGCGCACTCCTCGGCGGTGTGGAAGATGCTGTCGGTGACCACCTTGGTGCGCCCGTTGCCCAGGTCGACGAAGGTGGTCGAGTCGATCGAGATGTGGGCGGGCATGCCGTCCCATTCGAAGGACTGCACGATGCGCTGCTTCGGGGTGATCTCCCGGAAGCGGCCCTCGAAGCCGTAGGCCTGGTCTCCCTCGTGTTCGACGAAGCGCCAGTGGCCGCCCTTGCGGAACTCCCAGCGCTCCACATCGAGTTCGTGGCCGCGCCCCCACCAGCGCGAGACCTGCTCGATACGGCTGTAGGCGGCCCAGACCCGGTCCAGTGGGGCGTCGAATTCGCGTTCGATGTGCAGTTCGCGGTCCGAGGTGGAGGTGATGACCGCGTCCTTGGTGTCGGTACTCATTGCTCTGGCTCCGTTCGTTGCAGGAATTCGCCGAGACGGTCCATCCGGGCTTCGAGCATCTGCCGATAACCCTGCATCCAGGCCACCTCCCGATCGAAGACGTGCTCGCCGATGCGGCAGTACCGCACCCGGCCACGCTTCTCGGTGACCACCATCCCCGCCGCCTCCAGCAGCCCGATGTGCTTCTTGATGCCGGTCAAGGTCATCTGGAAGCACTCGGCCAGCTCGCTGATACTGGCGGGCCCACGCCCGAGCCGCTCGAGGATGCCCCGACGGGTGGGGTCCGCGAGCGCCCCGAACGAGGCATCGAGGAAGTCATACTGAACCATCTAGTTCAGTATTGCGCGGTGCGGTGAGCGCGTCAAGGATCGATCCGGCGAGATCGCCGAAACCCTGGACCCGCACCGGATTCGACTACTACGCTTCGTCGTAGACAACGACTTCGAGGGGGCATCGCATGGACGAGACCACCTGCTGCATCGTGGGCGGCGGACCGGCCGGAATGATGACCGGACTGCTGCTGGCCAGGGCGGGCGTGCGCGTCACCGTACTGGAGAAACACGCCGACTTCCTGCGCGACTTCCGCGGCGACACCGTCCACCCCTCGACCATCCGGCTGCTCGACGAACTCGGCCTCGGCGACGAGTTCGCCCGGCTCCCCCAGACCGCGGTGACCACGATGCGGCTGTACGCGGGCGACCGGATGGTCGTCGCCGCCGACCTCACCCGGATTCCGGGCCGGTACCGCCACGTCGCCATGGTGCCGCAGTGGGACTTCCTCGACCTGCTGGCCCGCGCCGCCGCCACGGAACCGACCTTCACCCTGCGGACGCGTTCGCGCGTCACCGGGCTGATCCACGAGGCGGGCGCCGTCGCCGGGGTCCACTACCGAGATGCCGACGGCGCCGAGCAGAGCCTGCGGGCCGATCTCGTGATCGCCTGCGACGGACGCGATTCCGTGGTGCGCGAAGCCGCGGGCCTGCGCCAGCAGCACGAGGACGTGCCGATGGACCTCTGGTACTTCCGCATCCCGAAATCGGTCGACGACCGCGCGGGCGGCGCCTTCCAGGGCCGTTTCACCAGCGGCGACTCCGCGGTGTGCATCGACCGCGGCGACTACTTCCAGACCGGCTACCTCATCGCCAAGGGCAGCGACGCGGCGCTGCGGGCCGCGCACGAGGTGGGTTGGCTGCGCGAACGCGTCGGCGAACTCTTCGGCTGGCCGACGTCGGCGACCGCGGCGCTGCGCTCCTGGGACGACGTCGCACTGCTCGAGGTGACCGTCGGCATGCTCGAGCAGTGGTCGGTGCCCGGTCTGCTGTGTATCGGCGATGCCGCGCACACCATGTCACCGGTCGGCGGGGTCGGGGTGAATCTCGCGCTGCAGGATGCCGTGGCGGCCGCGGGCTTCCTGGCCGAGCCGCTGCTCGACCGGGCGGTGCTGCCCGCCGATCTGGCGAAGGTCCAGCGCAGGCGGATGCTGCCCGCGAGCTTCACCCAGCGCCTCCAGCGCGGCGAACACGACCTGCTCATCGCGCCCGCGCTGCGCGGAGCACTGGACACCGCGCCGCTGCCGCTGCGGGTCGTGGACGCGGTGCCACCCCTGGCCTGGCTCGTTGGCTACCTCGGCGGGATGGGCATCCGTCCCGAACACGCGCCGGAGTTCGCCCGCCGTGCGCCCGTGGCGGCCGGATGATCATCCGATGACTTCCGATCCGGCCGCTCAGCGGTTAGGTTTGCCGCGACAAACGGGATGAATCGGTCCCGGGTGCGACAGCGGGAGGCTTACACGATGAGGATCGGCACTGTGCTCGCGGCGGCGTTGCTGGCGGTGGGGGTCACCCTGTCGGCGACCGGGATCGGTGCCGCCGAACCGGCTCAGCCCGGCATCACGCCGCTGCCCGCGCAGACCACCACCCCCGCGCCGGCGGGCACCCAGCCCGGCATCACCCTGCGCGGCGCCGACAAGGCCGTGGCCTACCAGGTCGGCGTGTCCGAGGACCGGCGGGCGGTGGTGACCACGCTCGACGCGGGCCGCTTCGAGCTCGCCCACGACGCGCAGGTCGTCACCATCGCCGACGCCTCCGGTGCGGTGATCGCGGCACTGCCGATGGCCGTGCGCTTCGGCGAGCACACCGTGCCGCTGGCTCCGCGCATCGACGAGACCGGCACCGAACTCACCCTCATCCCGATCGGCGAATCCGACACCCCCGTGCGCGATATCAGCGCCCAGGAGAAGTTCTTCGCCGAGACCCAGCGGCTCCAGCCGCAGATCATCGAGGGCGCGGCGATCGGCGCGGCCATCGGTTTCGTGCTCGGCTTCCCGCTCGGGCTGTTCGTCCTGGACTTCATCACCGTGCCGGTGGCGACTGTCGCGGGCGCGGCGATCGGGGCGATGGCGGGCTACGCGCTGGCCGGTGGACAGCCCGCCGTCGACACCGCGCTCGCCTACGTCACCGGGGCTCCCTGACGATCGGCGCGGTCACCCGGCTGACCAGCCGGGTTCCGGCCCAACACGATTCACGTCCTCCGCTACCGTGGACAGCACGCGGACTCCGCACCGGCGCCGGAGCCGCACGTTCGTGAGTGGGTGGTGAGAGACGTGTTCGACCCGCTGGCCGATATCGACCGAGCCCTGGCCGAGCAGGCCGGATGGACCTGGTTCGACGACTACCTGCTGTACACGTGCGGGATCGCCGAGCTGCTCGCGAGCGGACAGGTCGCGCGGGTCCCGTCCGCCGCGACCAGGGTCCGGCTCGACACCGGCGAGATCTGCTTCGCCGACGGCGGCGCGCAGTGGTACACCTGGCGTGGCCTGGGCGACGGCCGGTGGGCACCCGGCCGGACCGCCGCCGACGGCCGCACTCCCCTTGGCGTGGTCGCGCATCTGGGCAACGCGGTGCGCAATGAATCGCGCCGGTTGCGGGCCGAGGCCGCCGGGCAACCGCGCTGGGTGACCGAACGGCCGGGCTCGGCGATGATCTCGAATCGCCGCGTCCACCTGGCCAATCCGGACCGGGCGTTCGCCGTGCACTGGTCGGCGCTGGAGAGTGTCGACCTGACCGCGCCCGACCTGGTCGGCTGCCGGTTCCCCACTCGCGACGGCGTGATGCAACAGCTCCAGATCCGTAGCGCCTGGGCGCCGCTGGTCTTCGTCACCGCCGCGCTACAGCACTTTCCGCAGCATCCGCTGCTGCGCACCGGGACGTGGCTGCCCGCCGGGTTCGAGGACAAGTGTCATCTGGCGGGCAAGAAGTGCCCGAAGGTGCGCTCGCTCTAGCGTTGCCGCGCCCGGTAGGCGGCCACGGCATTGCGGTTGCCGCAGGCGGTGCTGCAGTAGCGCCGCGACCGGTTGCGCGACAGATCCAGCACCAGCCCCGCGCACTGCGCGTCGGCGCAGATCGACAGGCGGCTCAGCTCGTCGGCGCGGATCACATCGATCATGGCCATGGCGGTCTCGACGGCGATGCGCACCGGCAGCGGAGCCTCGGGCGGCACGGCGTGCACGTGATAGTCGACGTCACCGTGGCGGACCAGCTGCGGGACCGCGCGATGCTCGACGAGGATCTGGTTCACCAGGGTGACCGCGGTGTCACGGTCGCTGGTCAGCAGCTCGCGCAGCGGGGCGCGCAGGTCGCGCACCGCGGCCAGTTCGGCGGCGTCGCCGGTATGCACGCCCGTGTAGACGTGCCGGTCGAAGAACTCGTCGAGCTGGGCCACCGCCGTGAGGGTGTCGGGCTCCTCGGCGGAGTTGATCAGTTCGACCGCCGCCAGTAGTGCCGCTTCGGTGTCATGAGCGAAAACCACATTGACATATTACCCCGCGCTCCTTACCGTCATTTGTCATGGCGACTTTGACCCATGACGCGGCATCCCGGATGCGGTCCGGGCTGGCGTTCGCGCTGGCATCGGCCACCTCCTTCGGACTGTCCGGCCCGCTCGCGCGCGGCCTCATGGACGCGGGCTGGAGCGCCGCGGCCGTCGTCGCCGCCCGCGTCCTGCTCGCCGGGGTCGTCCTGCTGCCACTCGCCCTTCCGCAGTTGCGCGGGAACTGG
This sequence comes from Nocardia sp. NPDC004415, assembly GCF_053602435.1. Classification (NCBI taxonomy): domain Bacteria; kingdom Bacillati; phylum Actinomycetota; class Actinomycetes; order Mycobacteriales; family Nocardiaceae; genus Nocardia; species Nocardia sp. NPDC004415. The sequence goes on along the minus strand of NZ_JBSGDP010000007.1, from coordinate 74,732 downwards.
AAGCTGTTGCGCGCCAACGCGACACTCATCGTCGCCTACGGCGCGATCGCGGTCGCGGGGACACAGCTCGCCTACTTCAACGCCGTCGCGCACATGACGGTCGGCGCGGCCCTGCTCATCGAGTTCACCGCGCCCATCGCGGTCGTCGGCTGGCTGTGGGTGCGGTATCGGCAGCGGCCCGGCGCGGCCACCGTCGCGGGTGCCGCGCTGGGCATCGCAGGACTGCTGCTGGTGCTCGACGTGGTGTCGGGGCTGTCCGTCGAGGCTATCGGTGTCGTCTGGGCGCTGGCGTCGATGGTCGGCGCCGCAACGTATTTCGTGCTCTCCGCGCACGGCACCGACCTGCCGGGCACGGTGCTGGCCGCGGGCGGGCTGCTGATCGGTGGGGTGATCCTGCTGGTGGCGGGCGCGGCGGGCATCGTGCCGCTGCACGCGGCGACCGGTCAGGTGGCCTTCGCCGACTTCACGACACCGTGGTGGGTGCCGATCCTGCTCATCGGCATCGTCACCGCGGCCATCGCCTACGTCACCGGGATCGCCGCCACCCGCAGGCTCGGCTCCCGGCTGGCCTCCTTCGTCGCGCTCACCGAGGTGCTGGCCGCCCTGGTGTTCGCCTGGGCACTGCTCGGCGAGGCGCCACGACCAGTCCAATTGCTCGGTGGCGCACTGATTCTCGGCGGCGTGATCATCGTGCGGCTCGGCGAACCCGAAGCCGTGCCGGTCGGCGACCCCGAGGCCCAGGCCGTCGCCGACGACGGCGCGACGGCTCCCCCGTCACCCTCCTGAATGCGGCCGGAGACCGAGACAGCCTCCACCAGTGGGTATATCGTCGGAGCCGACAGCCGCGCCGGGTCCGCGCCCCGCGACGGCTGCGCTCCTCGTCGGCTCTCACCGCCCGCCCGCCACTCGGCCGCCCGGTGACCGGGTGACGATGGCCGCGGCGAAAACCGCTGCGCCGGAGGAACTAGCAAGGGGTCTACATGTCATATCTGAAGCCGGCGGACTTCGTCGAGAAGATGGTCGACGCGGGCGAAGCCAAGGCGTTCATGTCCACCCGCGACACCGTGCTCCGCGCCTATATGGCGGGCGCGATCCTGGCCCTGTCGGCCGCGTTCGCGGTGACCGTCACGGTCAACACCGGCGAACCACTGCTCGGCGCGGTGCTGTTCCCGGTCGGGTTCTGCATGCTGTACCTGCTCGGATTCGATCTGCTCACCGGCGTTTTCACGCTCGTGCCGTTGGCCTTGATCGACAAGCGCCGTGGCGTCACCGTGCGCACCGTACTGCGCAACTGAGGCTGGGTATTCCTGGGGAACTTCGCCGGTGCGTTCACCGTGGCGGTGATGATGGCGATCATCCTGACCATGGGCTTCTCCGTCGACCCCAGCGCGGTCGGTGAGAAACTCGGCGAGATCGGCGAGGCCCGCACCCTCGGCTACGCCGAGCACGGCGCCGCGGGCATGCTCACCCTGTTCGTGCGCGCGGTCCTGTGCAACTGGATGGTCTCCACCGGCGTGGTCGCCGCCATGATGTCCACCTCGGTCTCCGGCAAGGTGATCGCCATGTGGATGCCCATCATGCTCTTCTTCTACATGGGTTTCGAACACTCCATCGTCAACATGTTCCTGTTCCCCTCCGGCCTGCTCCTCGGCGGCGATTTCTCCCTCGGCGACTACCTGCTCTGGAACGAAATCCCCACCGTCGCAGGCAACCTCCTCGGCGGCCTCACCTTCGTCGGCCTCACCCTCTACGCCACCCACGCCCGCCCCGCCCCCACCCGCCAACCCACCGACCAGAAACATCTCGGACGGTCGTCGCAGACATAAGTTCTGACTTATACTTGCTGAGTGGAATGGGAGATCGTGCTATTGGAGCCAGTCGACCACTGGTTCATGAAGCTGTGCGAGTCCGACCCCGCCTCAGCAGCCTTGATCGAGCAGGCCTTGGACCGACTCGCCGCAGTCGGTCCTGCGCTGGGTCGGCCTCTGGTGGATACGCTCAAACACAGTCGGCTGAGGAATCTCAAGGAGCTGCGCCCCGGCTCACGCGGACGCTCGGAGATCCGCATGCTCTTCGTGTTCGACCCGGATCGCCAAGCGATCATCCTGGTCAGCGGAGACAAAGCCGGGCGGTGGTCCCAATGGTATGACGACGCGATTCCGCTGGCAGAGCATCGCTATGCGGAGTATCGCGTCGAGAAGGCGAAGGAGTAGTGATGACCGGCGCACGCAATTGGCGTGAGGTGAAGGAAGAAGCCCACCGGCTGCACCCGGAATTGGCCGACCCGGAAGTTCAGGCGGCCGCTGCCGCGCAGCTGGACGGCCGAATCGCCGGCCACCATCTCAAGGAGCTCCGCCAGACGATCGGCAAAACCCAGGCCGATCTCGCCGCCGCGCTCGGCGTCAGCCAGGCGAGAATCTCACAGATCGAGAACGGCGACCTCGCAGCGATGGAACTCGACACACTCCGCGCGTATGCCCGCGCGCTCGGTGGACATGTAGACATCAGCGTGAGCGTCGGTCCACACACCATCAAAGTGGCCTAGCGACCCCCGCTCCCCACCACACGAAACGGCCCCCGCTCCGGAAAGAGCGGGGGCCGTTCGTTTGCCTGGCTACCGGCTAGCGGTAGTCGCTGAAGCCGTAGTCGTCCAGCGGCACCGCGGCGCCGGTGGAGGAGCCGAAGCTGTCCGGGGAGTAGTAGGTGTCGTCGTAGGACGGCACCGCGTACGCCGCGGCACGGGCTTCTTCGGTCGGCTGCACCTGGATGTTGCGGTAACGGTTGATACCGGTACCGGCCGGGATGAGCTTACCGATGATCACGTTCTCCTTCAGGCCGATCAGCTTGTCGGAGCGGCAGTTGATGGCCGCGTCCGTCAGCACTCGGGTGGTCTCCTGGAAGGAGGCCGCCGACAGCCACGAATCGGTGGCCAGCGACGCCTTGGTGATACCCATCAGCACCGGACGACCGGAGGCGGGCTCGCCACCCTCGGCCACCACACGACGGTTCGAGGCCTCGAACTCGGCACGCTCGGTGAGCGAACCGGGCAGGAACTCGGTCGCACCCGAATCGATGATCGTCACGCGACGCAGCATCTGGCGCACGATGACCTCGATGTGCTTGTCGTGGATCGACACACCCTGCGAGCGGTAGACCTCCTGGACCTCGTGGACCAGGTGGACCTGCACCTGACGGGGACCCATCACGCGCAGCACCTCGTGCGGATCGGCAGCGCCCTCGAGCAGCTGCTGACCCACCTCCACGTGGTCACCGTCGGCCAGCAGGCGCTCGGTGCCGTCGTCGTGCTTGAACACCCGCAGACGCTGACGCTTCGAGAGCTTGTCGTAGACCACTTCGTCCGAACCGTCGTCCGGGATGATGGTGATCTTGTAGAAGCGGTCGTCGTCCTCGAGACGCACCCGGCCCGAGACCTCCGCGATCGGCGCCTTGCCCTTGGGGACACGGGCCTCGAAGAGCTCCTGGACACGCGGTAGACCACCGGTGATGTCATCGCCCGCGACACCACCCTGGTGGAAGGTACGCATGGTCAGCTGGGTACCCGGCTCACCGATGGACTGGGCGGCGACGATGCCGACGGCCTCGCCGATGTCGACCAGCTTGCCGGTGGCCATCGAGCGGCCGTAGCAGGTGGCGCAGACGCCGGTGCCGGTGGTGCAGGTCAGCACGGAGCGGACCTTCACCTCGGTGATACCCGCGTCGAGCAGCGCCTCCAGCGCCGGGTCGCCGAGGTCGGCGCCCTTGGCCACCACGACGTTGCCCTTCTCGTCCACCGCGTCGGACGCGAGCGTCCGGGCGAAGGTCGAGGTCTCGACGTGGGCGTCGCGGATGATCGTGCCGTCGGCCAGCTTCTCCGCGATCGGCACGACGATGCCGCGCTCGGTGCCACAGTCGTGCTCGCGCACGATGACGTCCTGCGAGACGTCCACCAGACGACGGGTCAGGTAACCCGAGTCGGCGGTACGCAGCGCGGTGTCGGCCAGACCCTTACGGGCACCGTGGGTGTTGATGAAGTACTCGAGCACGGTCAGGCCCTCACGGAAGGAGGACTTGATCGGGCGCGGGATGAACTCACCCTTCGGGTTCGTCACCAGGCCCTTCATACCGGCCAGGGTTCGGGTCTGGGTGAAGTTACCGGTCGCGCCCGAGTCGACGATCGTGATGATCGGGTTGTCGGCCGGGTAGTGCGAACGCAGCGCCGTACCGACCTCTTCGGTCGCTTCCTGCCAGATCTTGACCAGGGCGTTGTTGCGCTCCTGGTGATCGAGCGCACCACGCTGGTACTTCTTCTCGATCTGATCGGCCATGCCCTCGTAGCGCTCCATGATGTCGGCCTTCTCCGGCGGAACGAGCACGTCCGACATGGAGACGGTGACACCCGAACGCGTGGCCCAGTAGAAGCCGGCGTCCTTGAGCTTGTCGACGGTCTGCGCGACGACGATCATCGGGTAGCGCTCGGCCAGATCGTTGATGATCGTGGCCTGCCGCTTCTTCGGCATCGGCTCGTTGATGAACGCGTAGTCCGCCGGGAGCAGATCGTTGAACAGCACGCGACCCAGGGTGGTCTCGGCCAGCCACGCGTCACCGCGGTGCCAGCCCTCCGGGAACAGCTCCGCCTCGATCTCGCGCGGCGGGCGCTGCTCGGTGAGGCGCACCTTGATCAGCGAACGCACGGTGAGCTCACCGCGGTCCACGGCCATCTGCGCCTCGGCGGGCGAGGAGTAGACGCCCTGCTCGGCCTCGTCCTTGGTGGCGGCCCGGTAGGTGCCCACACCCTTCTCGTCGAGACGAGTCAGGTAGAACAGGCCGGTCACCATGTCCAGACGCGGCATCGCCAGCGGGCGACCCGAGGCCGGGGACAGGATGTTGTTCGACGACAGCATCAGGATGCGCGCCTCGGCCTGCGCCTCCGCCGACAGCGGCAGGTGCACGGCCATCTGGTCACCGTCGAAGTCGGCGTTGAACGCCTCACACACCAGCGGGTGCAGCTGGATGGCCTTGCCTTCGACCAGCTGCGGCTCGAAGGCCTGGATACCCAGGCGGTGCAGGGTGGGCGCGCGGTTCAGCATCACCGGGTGCTCGGCGATGACCTCTTCGAGGACATCCCACACCTGGGCACGCTGACGCTCGACCATCCGCTTGGCGGACTTGATGTTCTGCGCGTGGTTGAGATCGACCAGACGCTTCATGACGAACGGCTTGAACAGCTCGAGCGCCATCAGCTTCGGCAGACCGCACTGGTGCAGCTTGAGCTGCGGGCCGACCACGATGACCGAACGGCCCGAGTAGTCGACACGCTTGCCGAGCAGGTTCTGACGGAAACGACCCTGCTTGCCCTTGAGCAGATCGCTCAGCGACTTCAGCGGGCGGTTACCCGGTCCGGTGACCGGACGGCCACGACGGCCGTTGTCGAACAGCGCGTCGACGGACTCCTGCAGCATCCGCTTCTCGTTGTTGACGATGATCTCGGGCGCACCCAGATCGATCAGTCGCTTGAGGCGGTTGTTGCGGTTGATCACGCGGCGGTACAGGTCGTTCAGGTCGGAGGTGGCGAAACGGCCACCGTCGAGCTGGACCATCGGGCGCAGCTCCGGCGGGATCACCGGAACGGCGTCGAGCACCATGCCCATGGGCGAGTTGCCGTTGGCCTGGAAGGCCGCGACGACCTTGAGCCGCTTGAGCGCGCGCAGCTTCTTCTGGCCCTTGCCCGAGCGAATGGTCTCGCGCAGGTTCTCGGCCTCGGCGTCGATGTCGAAGTTCTCCATCAGCTTCTGGATGGACTCCGCACCCATGGCGCCGGTGAAGTACTCGCCGTAGCGGTCGACGAGCTCGCGGTAGAGCACCTCGTCGACGATGAGCTGCTTGACGGCCAGCTTGGTGAAGGTGGTCCAGATCTCGTCGAGACGATCCAGCTCACGCTGGGCGCGGTCGCGCAGCTGACGCATCTCGCGCTCGCCGCCGTCCTTGACCTTGCGGCGCACGTCGGACTTGGCACCCTCGGCCTCGAGCTCGGCCAGGTCGGCCTCGAGCTTCTGCGCGCGGGCCTCGAGATCGGCATCGCGCTGATCGGCGACGGCCTTCTTCTCGACCTCCATCTCGGCCTCGAGGGTGCTGAGCTCGTTGTGGCGCAGCTCCTCGTCGACACCGACGATGACGTAGGCGGCGAAGTAGATGATCTTCTCGAGATCCTTCGGCGCCAGATCCAGCAGGTAACCCAAGCGCGAGGGCACGCCCTTGAAGTACCAGATGTGGGTGACCGGGGCGGCCAGCTCGATGTGGCCCATCCGCTCACGACGCACCTTGGCGCGAGTCACCTCGACGCCACAGCGCTCACAGATGATGCCCTTGAAGCGGACACGCTTGTACTTGCCGCAGTAGCACTCCCAGTCCCGGGTGGGGCCGAAGATCTTCTCGCAGAAGAGCCCGTCCTTCTCCGGCTTGAGCGTGCGGTAGTTGATGGTCTCCGGCTTCTTGACCTCACCGAAAGACCAGTTTCGGATGTCTTCAGCGGTGGCCAGGCCGATCCGGAGTTCATCGAAGAAGTTGACGTCTAGCACGTAACTTCCTTTCCCCTGTTCGGGTCGAATTCGAGCAAAAGTTCACTAGTTGTCGAGCACTGGCGGCCGGGCGCGTTCGCGGCGCCCAGCCGGTCAGTACCTAGTTCGCCAAATCGTCGACGGTGGCCGCTTCGTTCCTGGACAGGTTGATGCCCAGGTTCGCCGCGGCGCGCTCCAGATCCTCGTCGTCACCGTCACGCATCTCGATCGCGGCGCCGTCGGAGGACAGCACCTCCACGTTGAGGCACAGCGACTGGAGTTCCTTGAGGAGCACCTTGAACGACTCCGGAATGCCCGGCTCCGGAATGTTCTCGCCCTTGACGATCGCCTCGTAGACCTTCACGCGGCCCACCACGTCGTCGGACTTGATGGTCAGGAGTTCCTGCAGCGTGTACGCCGCGCCGTAGGCCTGCATGGCCCAGCACTCCATCTCACCGAAACGCTGACCACCGAACTGCGCCTTACCACCGAGCGGCTGCTGGGTGATCATCGAGTACGGGCCGGTCGAACGGGCGTGGATCTTGTCGTCGACCAGGTGGTGCAGCTTCAGGATGTACATGTAACCGACCGCGACCGGGTACGGGAACGGCTCGCCGGAGCGACCGTCGAACAGGGTCGCCTTGCCGTTCTCGTCGACCATGCGCTCACCGTCGCGGTTGGGCAGGGTCGAACCGAGCAGACCGGTCAGCTCGTCGTCCTTGGCACCGTCGAACACCGGGGTCGCGATGTTCGAGTCGGCCGGGGCGCCGAGCATCTCCTCGGGCAGCGAGGCCGCCCAGTCGGGACGGGTGCCGTCCGCGGCCACGTCGACATTCCAGCCGGCCTTGCCGATCCAGCCCAGATGGGTCTCCAGGATCTGGCCGATGTTCATACGACGCGGCACACCGTGGGTGTTCAGGATGATGTCGACCGGGGTGCCGTCGGGCATGAACGGCATGTCCTCGATGGGGAGGATCTTGCCGATGACGCCCTTGTTGCCGTGGCGACCGGCGAGCTTGTCGCCGTCCTGGATCTTGCGCTTCTGGGCCACGTAGACGCGGACCAGCTCGTTGACACCGGGAGGCAGATCGTCGTCGTCCTCGCGCGAGAACACGCGGATGCCGATGACCTTGCCGGACTCGCCGTGGGGCACCTTCAGCGAGGTGTCGCGCACCTCGCGCGCCTTCTCACCGAAGATCGCGCGCAGCAGCCGCTCTTCCGGGGTCAGCTCGGTCTCGCCCTTCGGGGTGACCTTGCCGACCAGGATGTCGCCGTCACGGACCTCGGCACCGATGCGGATGATGCCGCGCTCGTCCAGGTCGGCCAGCACCTCGTCGGAGACGTTCGGGATGTCCCGGGTGATCTCCTCGGCGCCCAGCTTGGTGTCGCGGGCGTCGATCTCGTGCTCTTCGATGTGGATCGAGGTGAGAACGTCCTCTTCCACGAGGCGCTGCGACAGGATGATCGCGTCCTCGTAGTTGTGGCCTTCCCACGGCATGACGGCGACGAGCAGGTTCTTGCCCAGCGCCATCTCACCGTTCTCGGTGCAGGGGCCGTCCGCGAGGACCTGCCCCTTCTCCACCCGCTGGCCCTCGTCCACGATCGGACGCTGGTTGGAGCAGGTGCCCTGGTTGGAGCGGTTGAACTTGCGCATCCGGTAGGACTTGCGGCTGCCGTCGTCGGCCATCACGGTGACGTAGTCGGCCGAGACCTCCTCGACCACACCCGGCTTCTCGTTCACCACGACATCGCCGGCGTCCACCGCGGCGCGCAGCTCCATGCCGGTACCCACGATCGGGGACTCGGAACGGATCAGCGGCACGGCCTGACGCTGCATGTTCGCGCCCATGAGGGCACGGTTGGCGTCGTCGTGCTCGAGGAACGGGATCATGGCCGTCGCGACCGACACCATCTGGCGCGGCGAGATGTCCATGTAGTCGACCTGCGACGGGGTCACGAACTCGACCTCTTCGCCGGCACGGCGGACGAGCACCTTCTCCTCGACGAAGCGACCCTCGGCGTCCACCGGCGAGTTCGCCTGGGCGCGCACGTAGCGGTCTTCCTCGTCGGCGGTCAGGTACTTGACCTCGTCGGTGACCTTGCCGTCGACGACCTTGCGGTACGGGGTCTCGATGAAACCGAACGGGTTGACCCGCGCGTACACCGACAGCGAACCGATCAGGCCGATGTTCGGGCCTTCCGGGGTCTCGATCGGGCACATGCGGCCGTAGTGCGACGGGTGGACGTCACGGACTTCCAGGCCGGCGCGCTCACGGGACAGACCACCCGGGCCCAGCGCCGACAGGCGGCGCTTGTGGGTCAGGCCCGACAGCGGGTTGTTCTGGTCCATGAACTGCGACAGCTGGGAGGTTCCGAAGAACTCCTTGATCGCGGCGACGACCGGGCGGATGTTGATCAGGGTCTGCGGCGTGATCGCCTCGACGTCCTGGGTGGTCATCCGCTCGCGGACCACACGCTCCATGCGGGACAGGCCCACGCGGATCTGGTTCTGGATCAGCTCGCCGACGGTGCGCAGGCGACGGTTGCCGAAGTGGTCGATGTCGTCGATCTCGACGGGGACCTCTTCGCCGCCGGGGGCGGTCATCGTGCGGTCACCGGCGTGCAGGCGCACCAGGTACTCGATGGTGTCGACGATGTCTTCCTTGGTCAGCACCGAGGAGGTCACCGGCTCGTGCACGTGGATGCCGAGCTTCTTGTTGATCTTGTAGCGACCGACGCGCGCCAGGTCGTAGCGCTTCTCCTTGAAGAACAGGTTCTCCAGCAGGGTCTGCGCGGACTCCTTGGTCGGCGGCTCGCCCGGACGCAGCTTGCGGTAGATGTCGAGCAGCGCCTCGTCCTGGCCGGGGGTGCTGTCCTTCTCCAGGGTCGACATCATGATCTCGGAGAAGCCGAAACGCTCGACGATCTCCTCGGTGGTCATCCCCAGCGCCTTGAGCAGCACGGTGACCGGCTGACGGCGCTTGCGGTCGATGCGCACACCGACGGTGTCGCGCTTGTCGACGTCGAACTCCAGCCACGCGCCGCGCGAGGGGATCACGCGCACGCTGTGCAGGTCCTTCTCGGTGGTCTTGTCGATGCTGTGATCGAAGTAGACGCCCGGGGAGCGGACCAGCTGCGAGACGACGACACGCTCGGTGCCGTTGATGATGAAGGTGCCCTTGTCGGTCATCATGGGGAAATCGCCCATGAACACCGTCTGGCTCTTGATCTCGCCGGTGTTGTTGTTGATGAACTCCGCGGTGACGAACAACGGCGCCGCGTAGGTCATGTCCTTCTCTTTGCACTCTTCGATGGAGGCCTTGACCTCTTCGAAGCGCGGGTCGGAGAACGACAGGGACATGGATCCGGAGAAGTCCTCGATCGGCGAGAGCTCTTCGAGCACCTCCTCGAGGCCGCCTGCAAGACCGACGTCGCCGCGTGCGGCCGCCTTCTCACGCCAGTCGGGGGTACCGACCAACCAGGCGAACGAGTCCGTTTGTAGGTCGAGAAGTCCGGGCACCTCCAAGGGCTCTCGGATCTTCGCGAACGAAACCCTCGAGGGGGCTCCGGGGATTCCAGCCTTGGTCTGGGTGGAGACTGCCAAGATGCGTCCTTCCAGCACCTCACGCGCGTCGCGTGGTGGTCCGCGACCGTCGCTTACCTGCTACGTTGTTGAGATTCTCGCTGGTGACAGCCCGAACGAAACCAGAACAAGCAGCAGCGGAAGTAACACCGGAAGGGTGGAACTCACGTGTGCGAATCAAGGTGTGGACAGGAGGCAGCCAGCGCAACGTCCAAACTTACACCCCTACACAAGGGGGTGTCAACATACCATCCGAGTGACCACTCGCACGGCAAACGCGCCGATGTCCGTCAACGCTGGCCGCGTCGGACATTCCGGGCGCTGGGAGCCCCTCAACAGCTGACGCCGTTGTGAATAGGGTGACGGTTCTCGCGCGCCTCGTCAAGTGGCGCGGCACGGTCTGTCCGGGAAGTGAGATCGCCTGGCGCGCTGCGCATCCCCCGGCCACAGCGGCGGTCATTTTACCCGCGACACGCCGAATGCGGCAACTCGCAGATCCGCCGCTCAGCGCCGCGATTCGGGCCGTGAACGCACCGAGCCCCGGCCGTGGCGGCCGGGGCTCGGTGTCGCGTCGAACGAGGCTCAGGCGTTGGCCTGGCCGTGCGGAATCGTCTTGCCGAAGACCTCGGTGGGCTGGTCGCTGCCGTAGGCCGCCATCACCTGGGTGTCCTCGGACTGGTCCAGCGACTCGCGGATCGCCACCTGCGCGGCGTGCGGCAGGGTGTGCATGATCTCGCGCACCCGGGCCTGCCTGCGGAAGACCGCCTGGCGCACGGGCATGCCCGGCTCGGCCTTCATCTGCGGGATGATGCCCTCGATCTCCTCGGCGCCACCGTGGTGGTGACCGGCGTCGACGAGCGCCTGCTCGCGCGCCATCTGCGCCTCGTCCTTCTCCTCGGACATACCGATCGGGCCGATCATGCGGCCGTTGAGGAACTGCTTGACCACCGGCTCCTCGCTGGTGAGCAGCACCTCGCGGGGACCGAACATCACCAGGTTGCGGCGGAACAGCATGCCGATGTTGTCCGGCACGGTACGGGCCAGGTTGATGTTGTGCGTCACGATCAGGATCGTGGCGTCGATCTGGGCGTTGATGTTGAGCAGCAGCTGGGCCAGGTACGAGGTACGCACCGGGTCCAGGCCGGAGTCGGGCTCGTCGACCAGGATGATCTGCGGGTCGAGCACGAGCGCGCGGGCCAGGCCGGCACGCTTGCGCATACCGCCGGAGATCTCGCCGGGGAGCTTGTTCTCGGCACCGAGCAGACCGGTGAGCTCGAGCTTCTCCATGACGATGCGCTTGATCTCGCTCTCCGACTTCTTCGTGTGCTCACGAAGCGGGAAGGCGATGTTGTCGTAGAGATTCATCGACCCGAACAGCGCGCCGTCCTGGAACAGCACACCGAACAGCTTGCGGATCTCGTAGAGCTCCTTGTTGGAGCAGGTGGTGATATCGGTGCCATCGATGAAGATGGATCCGCGCTCGGGCCGCAGCAGGCCGATGAGCGACTTCAGGAACACCGACTTACCCGTACCCGAGGGGCCGAGCAGCGCGCTCACCTCACCCGAAGGGAGCGTGATCGACACGTCCTGCCAAATTCGCTGGGAACCGAAGGATTTGGTAACACCCTCGGTCCTGACCTCGACGCCCACGCCTACCTCCATTGATCACTGCGAGCACCCCACCCGCTGTCCGCGCGCAATTGACACGGCGGCACCGCACAACACTGTGGGTCCGGTCACTGTATCCCATCAGTGAGACAGGGCACACCCTTCATATGACTGAAGAGTAACCCACCCGGTTGATACAGCGTGTATCACCATCGCATGTCCGGACAAATGACAAACGGGCGGCCCCCGAAAGGGCCGCCCGTTCGCAAGCGCGAAGCGCGGAATTACTTGACCGAGACCTTGGCGCCGGCCTCTTCCAGCTTGGCCTTGGCAGCCTCGGCGGCGTCCTTGGCGACCTTCTCCAGGATCGGCTTCGGGGCACCCTCGACCAGGTCCTTGGCTTCCTTCAGGCCCAGGCCGGAGACGATCTCACGGACCACCTTGATGACCTGGATCTTCTTGTCGCCGGCGCTCTCGAGAACGACGTCGAACTCGTCCTGCTCCTCGGCGGCGTCGGCGGCGGCCGGGGCGGCACCCGCGGCGGCAACGGCGACGGGGGCAGCGGCGGTGACCTCGAAGGTCTCCTCGAAGACCTTGACGAACTCAGCGAGCTCGAGCAGGGTCAGCTCCTTGAAGGCGTCGATCAGTTCTTCGGTGCTCAGCTTGGCCATGATGGTTCCTTCCGATGTTTGTAAAAGTGGTCTTATTCGGCGTCGGCCGGGGCGGCAGCGCCCTCGCTCTGACGCTTCTCCAGCAGGGCCTGGGCGAGCCGGGCGACCTGGGAAGCGGGAGCGTTGAACAGGCCTGCGGCCTGCGCGGGCTTGGCCTTGAACGCGCCGGCCAGCTTGGCCAGCAGCACCTCGCGGGAGTCCAGGTCGGCGATGCGCTCGACCTCGGCCACGGACAGCGCTTTGCCGTCCATGTACCCGCCCTTGATCACGAGGGCCTTGTTGTCCTTGGCGAACTGCTTGAGCGCCTTGGCCGCGTCGACCGGCTCACCCTGGATGAAGGTGATGGCGGTCGGGCCGACGAACAGCTCGTCCAGACCCGCGACACCGGCTTCGCCGGCAGCGAGCTTGACCAGGGTGTTCTTGGCGACGGAGTACGTAGCGCCGGTGCCCAGCGCGCGACGCAGCTCGGTGAGCTTGCCGACCGACAGACCACGGTATTCCGTGACGACAGTGGCCGTGGAGTTCTTGAACTGCTCCGCGATCTCCGCGACAGCGGTGACCTTTTCAGGCTTCGCCATACTTCGCCTCCTCTCTGATGTCGGTTCGTGAACGCGCACTACCGAATCAGGGGCCGGCGACAAAACTAACGCCCCGGACGCAAGGCGTACCGGGGCGCGAAAGATCGGCCTCAGCTCTCCCTGCGTGGGCCGCCGGCAATGTCGCCGGACCTTCGATCGACCCCGCACAGGCGGCATCGACGACCAACGGTCTTCGGTAGAACGAATGGGTAGCCACCGAACGAGTCGATGACCGGAGCTCACTGTACCGGCACCTACCCCCATCTGCCAAAACGGGTCGGCGAACGCCCGAAATCAGCGGATTGTTTGTGGCGCAGGTCACTTCGCCACCCCGAATGTGGCAGCAATCCCACGGGAAAAGTGTTACGCCAGGTGACAGTAATCTGCTTCACTCCTTTGCTATGGCAACCTCCATAGTCGCTCCACCAGTGCTGCTGGACCGGCGTCCGCAGCGATTCCTCGCACTCCTCGTCATCTGCCTGGCCGAATTGCTGGTGGTGCTCGACAACACCATCGTCAATGTCGCGCTCCCCTCGATCGGCGTCCAGCTGCAGACCGGCGTCTCCGGCCTGCAATGGGTCGTCGACGCCTACACGCTCACCTTCGCGGGCCTGCTGCTCGCGGCGGGCAACCTCGGCGACCGTTACGGCCGCCGCCGGATCATGGTCATCGGCCTGATCGGCATCGCGGTGATGTCGGTCGGTGGCGCGCTGGCCGGTTCGATGACGCAGGTCATCGCCGCCCGCGCGGCCATGGGCGTGTTCGCCGCCGCCGTCTTCCCGGCCACCCTGGCCCTGATCATCAACATCTTCACCGACCGGCGCGAACGCGCACTCGCCATCGCCGCGTGGACGGCCATGGCGGGCTTCGCCATCGCCATCGGCCCGATCTCGGGTGGCTGGCTGCTCGAACACTTCAGCTGGCATTCGGTGTTCTGGATCAATGTGCCGGTGGCGCTGGTCGCGCTGGTCGCCACGCTGCTGTGGGTGCCCGAATCCCGGTCCGAATCGGTGGGCACACTCGATCTGGTCGGTATCGCGCTCTCGATCGCGGGCATCACGCTGGTGGTGTGGTCGATCATCGAGGCGCCGCACAACGGCTGGCTCTCGCTCACCACCCTGGGCACCGGATTGCTCGGCGCGGTCCTGCTCGCCGCCTTCGTCACGTGGGAATTGCGCAGCGCCGCACCGATTCTCGATATGCGGTTGTTCCGCAATCGCCGATTCTCGTTGCCCGCCCTGGCCATTGCCGTCGGCTACTTCTCGATGTTCGGCTTTCTCTTCCTGATCACCCAGTATTTCCAGGGCGTGCGCGAATACACGCCACTCGAATTCGGTATCGCGTCACTGCCGTTCGCGTTCTCGGTGGCGATCGGCGCACCGGTCGCGACCCTGCTTGCGCAGCGGGTCGGCACCACCGCGGTGCTGGTGATCGGGCTGCTGCTCACCGGATTGGGTCTCTACCTGGGCGGCCAGGTCACCGTGGACAGCAGCTACCTGATCGGTGTGCTGCCGTCGATGGTGTCGATGGCGCTGGGTCTGGGCATCGTGCAGGGCCCGGCGACGGAGTCGATCATGTCGGCGCTACCGCTGGACGAGGCGGGCGCGGGCTCGGCCGTCAACGACACCACCCGCGAGATCGGCGGCACCCTCGGCGTCGCGGTGCTCGGCTCGATCGTGGCCTCCTACTACAGCAGCCGCATCGGCGCGCGGGTCGACGCCATCCCACTGGGCATCATGAACGCCAACGAGAAGAGCCTGGTCAAGGCCAGTCCGCTCAGCGTGCTGGAGCTGCGCAAACGCGAGCTGACCCCGTTCCTGGAGACCCAGCGCGAGAACCTCATCGTCGCCATGAAGACGGCCACCCTGCAGGGTGCGCACACCGCGTCGCTGGTGGCGGCGGGAGCGGTCGCGGTCTGCGCGCTGATCGTGGCGATCTTCCTGCCGTGGAAACCGCAGGGTGGCGAGTCCGTGCTGCTCGGCTGGCGCGAGACCGAGGACGCCGAAACGAAGAGTTGACCGAGCGCGCACCGGGCCGATGCGGCTCGGTGCGCGTCACCCCCTGATCCCCCGCAGGTGAGCGGCCAGTTGGACCAGCGCGATCGACGCTTTCAGCGGGAACTCCCGATCCGTGACCAGCCCGTTCTCGTCGACATCGGCGCCGAGCAGCGGCACCCGCAGACACGCCGACCGAACCACGTCGGCGCCGACATAACCGAGCACCGTGGACAGCGTCCCCAACGCGCCCTCGCCGCGACCCGGTTGCGCCACCGACAGCCAGGCCACCGGTTTCTCGTGCAGGTCCGCCGTGCCGACGGTCCAGTCGAGCAGGTTCTTCAGGCTGCCGGGCAGTGTCCCCGCGTATTCGGGGGTGCAGATGAGCACCGCGTCGGCGGTGGCGAGCTCGGCACGGAGGTCGACCACCGCGGGATGGTCGTCCGGATCGTCGCCGGGAACGAAAGCGGGCAGGTCACGCAGGCCGGTGTAGAGGTCGGCGCGCATCCCGCGGGGCGCGACCCCGGCGACGGCGCGCAAAGCGGCGGTATTGGTCGATCCGGCTCTGGTGCTACCGGAGATCAGCAGAATCCTGGTCACACCTGTGCGCAACCGGCAGGTCGTGGCGAATAGTCCCCCGGAACACCGCGAGGGTGGGAACGCAGTGCGTTCCCACCCTCGTGGTCGATCAGGAGCTACCTGTCAGGTGAAGCTCACGCATCCTCGTCGAGGAGGTTGCGGGTACGGTTCGGGTCCACCGGGATGCCCGGTCCGGTGTTGGTCGAAACCGTGATCTTCTTGACGTAGCGGCCCTTGGCGGTCGACGGCTTCACACGCAGGATCTCGTCCAGCGCGGCGCCGTAGTTCTCCACCAGCTTGGCGTCGTCGAAGGACGCCTTGCCGATGACGAAGTGCAGGTTGGCCTGCTTGTCGACGCGGAAGTTGATCTTGCCGCCCTTGATGTCGGCGACGGCCTTGGTCACATCGTTGGTGACGGTGCCCGTCTTCGGGTTCGGCATCAGACCACGCGGGCCCAGGACACGCGCGATACGGCCGACCTTGGCCATCTGGTCCGGGGTGGCGATCGCGGCGTCGAAGTCGAGCCAGCCGCCCTGGATCCGCTCGATCAGGTCCTCGGCGCCCACGGCGTCGGCACCGGCGGCCTCGGCCTCGGCGGCCTTCTCGCCGGCGGCGAACACGATGACGCGGGCGGTCTTACCGGTGCCGTGCGGCAGGTTGACGGTGCCGCGGACCATCTGGTCGGCCTTACGCGGGTCGACGCCGAGACGAACGGCGACCTCGACGGTCGCGTCGGTCTTGGTGGTCGCGGTCTCCTTCGCCAGGCGCGCGGCGCTCAGCGGGGAGTACAGCTTGTCGCGATCGACCTTCTCAGCAGCGGCGAGATACGCCTTGCTTCGCTTTGCCATGATTCTCTGTCCTTAATGTTCTGGTGTCAGATGTGGTTCCCGGGCCTGGCCGGCCCTCCCACATGGAGCGAGAGTTCGCTCAGCCCTCGACGGTGATACCCATCGAACGGGCGGTACCGGCGATGATCTTCGCGGCCTGATCGAGATCGGTGGCGTTGAGATCCTCGGCCTTGGTCTTGGCGATCTCCCGGACCTGGTCCATGGTGACCTTGGCGACCTTGGTCTTGTGCGGCTCGGCCGAGCCCTTCTGCACACCGGCGGCCTTGAGCAGCAGACGCGCGGCGGGCGGGGTCTTCAGCTTGAAGTCGAACGTCCGGTCCTCGTACACCGAGATCTCGACCGGGATGACGTTGCCACGCTGCGACTCGGTCGCGGCGTTGTACGCCTTGCAGAACTCCATGATGTTGACGCCGTGCTGACCGAGCGCGGGGCCGACCGGAGGAGCCGGGTTGGCGGCGCCAGCCTGGATCTGCAGCTTGATGAGCCCGGCGAGCTTCTTCTTCTTGGGGGGCATCTTTCTTCCTTGGGTTTCGGGTTCCTTACGGTTGCCGTAAGCCTGTTGCGGGATCGCTCCCACGCCGGGTCCAAACCCGGCATTCGCGCACGACCGCACCGCCGGGCGGAAAACGCCTGGCGCGGGTCTGCGCACGAACTGTCACACTCTACCGAACCGCGGCACGGCCACCGCGGGCGGGGAGGTCCGGTAAACGGCAACGGCACCGCCGAGGCGGTGCCGTTACCGGAGAACCGGGTGGAACTAGATCTTGGAGACCTGGGTGAAGTTCAGCTCGACCGGGGTCTCGCGACCGAAGATCGAGACGAGCACCTTGAGCTTCTGCTGCTCGGCATTGACCTCGCTGATGCTGGCGGGCAGCGTCGCGAACGGGCCGTCCATCACCGTCACCGACTCGCCGACCTCGAAGTCGACCTCGATGATCGGCTTGGCCGAGACCTCGCCCGAGGACTCCGCGCTGGTCGAGGTGGTCGCCGCGGCGGCCGCCTTCTTCTGCTGCGCACCGGCCGGGACCAGGAACTTCACGACCTCGTTGATGGTCAGCGGGGTCGGCTTGGCGCCGGGGCCGCCGCCGGTCATCCCGACGAAACCGGTGACACCGGGAGTGTTGCGCACCGCGCCCCACGACTCGTTGTTCAGTTCCATACGGACCAGGATGTAGCCGGGCAGCACCTTGCGGTTGACGTGCTTGCGCTGGCCGTTCTTGATCTCGGTGACCTCTTCGGTCGGCACCTCGACCTGGAAGATGTAGTCCTCGAGGCCGAGGTTCTGCACGCGGGTCTCGAGGTTGGTCTTGACCTTGTTCTCGTAGCCGGCGTAGGAGTGCACGACGTACCAGTCGCCGGGGACCCGGCGCAGCTTGGCCTTCATCGACTCGACCGGGTCGGCCTCGGGGTCTTCCTCGGTGGCGACCTCCGCGACGGCGGCTTCCTCGGCCACGTCGGCGGGCGCGTCCTCGGTGGTGGCCTCGACCTCGTCGGTGGCGGTCTCCGCCACGACAGCGTCGTCAACCGGGAACTCGTCGTTGGTGTCGTTCTCCGGGGTGCTCACTGAGGCACTCGCTTCCTGTGTCGTCACGTACATCCTCTGGCCGGGTCGGGGCGCGGAAAGCTCACTCCGCCGTTCCGGAATCGGCTACCGGCGTTGGCGTCGGCGATCAGCCGAACAGCCAGTCGATGCCCTTGATGAACGCTATGTCGATCCCGTAGATGAACGCGACCATGAAGACCACGAACACCAGAACGACGGCCGTATAGGTGACCATCTGCTTCCGGTTGGGCCAGATCACCTTGCGCAGTTCCGCGATGACCTCTCGCAGGAACTTGATCAGCCGCTTGAACGGATTGCCCGTCTTGGCCTTACCAGCGTTCTTGTCCGCCTTGCGCGCGGCCGAGGGCCGATCGAGCGTGGCGACCGAACCGGTGTCCGCCGGGGAATCCGACGTACGCGCACGGCGAGCTGTCCGCTTGCCGCTCGGCCGAGTGGCAGCGGCGGTGTCGTCGCCGTCTTCGGCGCGAGTTTCCCGCTCGTCCGTCACGTCGATCCTTCCTCGTCGCTGGCATTCAGGGCAGGGGCGACAGGACTTGAACCTGCAACCTGCGGTTTTGGAGACCGCTGCTCTGCCAATTGAGCTACGCCCCTTCGGTTGGACCGGCCTGAGCCGATATGTCCAACCACAGTCGATATTAATTTATCGAACCCTGGTGTCACACAACATGCGCGCCGCCTTCGAGGGGAGCGAGCTCCCCGGGAAGATCAGCGCGCAGCAGCCGGTGACCCCAGAGCTCCGAGTGTACGGTACCGCGTGCGGTATTCGCCAATCCGGGGCAGGTGTCCAGGTCAGGACAGCTGAACGGTTGCCGTGGCGCGCCCGAAGATCTTCTTCCCCGCCGACTTCGCCGTGATGGCGACGACCGCGGTTCGGGATTCCGGATCCACCGATTTCACCTTACCGGTGAATTCCACCTCGGCCGGGGACTCCGCGCCGACATAGACCGGACTGGTGAAGCGCACGTTGTACTCCTGCACCGCGCCGGGATCGCCCAGCCAGGAGGTGACGAAACCGCCGCCGAGACCCATCGTGAGCATGCCGTGGGCCACCACGTCGTCCAGGCCGACCAGCTCGACGATCTCGTCGCTCCAGTGGATCGGATTGGCGTCGCCGGAGACGCCGGCGTAGTTCACCAGGTCGCCACGGGTCAGGCGCACGGTGCGCGGGGGCAGCTCGTCGCCCGCGGTGACGCTGTCGAAGGACAGGGCGCGAGGGCACACGGTCGGCGCGGGCGCCTTGGTGACCGGGTCCGGGGCGATCGGCCCACCCGCGGGGAGGTGCCGGACCGGCTCGTCCTCGCCGAGGCCGTGCATGAGCACGTTGCGGATCGTGTCCGACATCCCGGGATCGATGTCACCGCCGCTGCGGCCGATGAGCGTGGTGTAGGTGGTGAGCACCAGTTCGTCGTCCTGGGCGGTGACGATGTTCTTGGTCACGATGATGTCGCCACCGAACGCCTGCCGGAACGAGTGCAGGTAGACATCGCAGGTCAGCTGGTCGCCGACGCGGATCGGGCGGTGGAACTCCAGGATCTGGTCGGTCTGCATGATCTGGCTCAGGTCGTAGCCGGTGACGATCTGCTCGAACAGCTTGCGCTGGGCCAGGATGCCGACCAGGGAGATGAAGGTGAGCGGGGCGAGCAGGGCGTCGTGGCCGTACTCGCGCGCGATGCTCTCCTCCCAGTGCACCGGGTGGTAGTCCTGCACGGCGCGGGCGTACTCGCGCACCTTCTCGCGGCCGACCTCGTAGAAGTCGTCGACGCGGTAGTGGTGGCCGACCATCGCCGCCGCGTGCGCGGCGGGATCGAACGGGTCGGCGGCTGCGGCGGTGACCGCTTCGTCAGTTCCGGTGTTCAGTGTCACAGGGTGGACCTTACTCACCGGTCAACGGCACCTTCGCCGATGGGGGTGACCCGGCGGAACACGAAAAAGCCGAAGGCCGGACTCACGTCCGGCCTTCGGCTTGAAATCTGAGGTGCTGAATCAGCGCGACTCGCGGTGCGCCCGGTGGGTTCCGCAGTTCGGGCAGAACTTCTTCAGCTCGAGACGATCCGGGTCGTTACGCCGGTTCTTCTTGGTGATGTAGTTGCGGTGCTTGCACTCTTCGCAGGCCAAGGTGATCTTTGGCCGGACATCGGTGGACTTCGCGGCCACGATATGCCTTCTTTCCGGTCTGGGCTGAGTCGTTATTGGTAGCGATGGCCGGACTTGAACCGGCGACACAACGATTATGAGTCGTTTGCTCTACCGACTGAGCTACACCGCCACGGCGGACCTATTACGGTGATGCCGGCGGGAAAGTCGGTCACCACCGGCAATCCGGCGAGCCCCCTAACGGAATCGAACCGTTGACCTTTTCCTTACCATGGAAACGCTCTGCCGACTGAGCTAAGGGGGCATGACTACGTGGCACAGAGTCTGTATCGGCGGGCCGATCAGCGTGACCCCGTGCTCCGGCGTCCTGAAGAAGATTACACACTACCTGCCGAGAGCACCAAATCGCCTGGTCAGGTCATATTTTCACGGCTTCTTCACCAGCTCGGAAACGGGCGGTGACGCGGAGGCCTTCCTCGACCTGCCCCGATAACCAAAGAACCCCGCCGATCTGATGATCGACGGGGTCCGATGTGGCAGATGTAGGATTCGAACCTACGTAGGCTTTCACCGACAGATTTACAGTCTGCTCCCATTGGCCGCTCGGGCAATCTGCCTTGTGCGCCGTTTCCGGTGCGCTGAGCAGCTTACAACGAACCCACCCCGCCAATGCAAACCGCCTGCACAGGACCCCTGCGAGCACGGGTGGAACCCCCGTACGGGTACAACTGTCTCGGTGGCCGGTAGACCTCCGGCCCCGGAGTTTGCCGGACCTTCAGGGACAGGAGCGCAGTGTGGCTGATTCGTCATTCGACGTGGTGAGCAAGGTCGATCGGCAGGAGGTCGACAATGCGCTGCACCAGGCGGAGAAGGAGCTGAACTCCCGCTACGACTTCAAGGGCACCGACGCCTCGATCGCCTGGTCCGGCGAGGAGGCCATCGTGCTGACCGCCAATGCCGAGGAGCGGGTCAAGGCCGCGCTCGAGGTGTTCAAGGAGAAGCTGATCCGGCGCGACATCTCGCTCAAGGCGTTCGACGCGGGCGAGGCGCAGGCCTCGGGCAAGGTGTTCAAGATCACCGGCACCCTGGTGCAGGGCATCGACACCGAGAAGGCCAAGAAGATCAGCAAGAAGATCCGCGACGAGGGTCCCAAGGGCGTCAAGGCGCAGATCCAGGGCGAGGAGCTGCGGGTGAGCAGCAAGAAGCGCGACGACCTGCAGGCGGTGATCTCGCTACTCAAGGGCGAGGATTTCGGCATCGCCCTGCAGTTCGTCAACTACAGGTAGCCGGGGCGGCGGCGCTCAGTGCCGATGGGTGCCGCCCGCCATCTCCTCCAGGCGCCGGATGCGTTCGTCCATCGGGGGGTGGGTGGAGTACCAGCGGGCGATGCGGTCGCCCGCGCGGAACGGGTTGGCGATCATCAGGTGCGATTCGCTGGTGAGTTTGGGGTCCGGCGGCAGGGGTGCCACCTGCACGCCGCGCTCGATCTTGCGCAGGGCCGAGGCCAGGGCCAGCGGGTCGCCGGTGAGTTCGGCGCCGGACTGGTCGGCCTGGTACTCGCGTGAGCGGGACACGGCCATCTTGATCAGGCCGGCGGCGAGCGGTCCGAGCAGGGAGACCAGCAGCACACCGATGATGTTCGGCCCCTGTCCGTCGCGGCCGCCGAAGGACCCGGCGAACAGCGCCATATTGGCCAGACCGGTGATCACCGAGGCCATCGCGCCCGCCACCGACGAGATCAGGATGTCGCGGTTGTAGACGTGCGAGAGCTCGTGACCGAGCACCGCGCGCAGCTCCCGTTCGTCGAGCAGTTGCAGGATGCCGCTGGTACAGCACACCGCGGCGTGACGGGGGTTGCGGCCGGTGGCGAAGGCATTGGGCGCGTTGGTGGGGCTGATGTAGAGCCGGGGCATGGGCTGGCGCGCCGCGGTCGCGAGTTCGCGCACGATCCGGTAGATGACCGGAGCCTCCAGCTCGCTGACCGGTTGCGCGTGCATGGCCTTCAACGCGAGCTTGTCGCTGTTGAAGTAGGCGTAGGCGTTCATGCCGACGGCCAGCACGATCGAGATGATCAGGATCGTCGGACTGCGGAACATCGCCCCGATGGCGACGATCAACGCCGACATCCCGACCATCAACCCGAACGTCTTGATCCCATTGGGCATGGTGGTGAAACGTCGGTGACGCGGGGAAAGTTCCAGCTACCCCACGCGCTCGATGGTGTAGCGGACCAGCCGGGTGAGGGCGTCGTTGGCCGGGCCCGCGGGCAGGGCGGCCAGTTCGGCGTCGGCGAGGTCGGCGTAGGACTGCAGCTTCTCCTTGGCCTGGGCCATGCCGGGTGAGCGGCGCAGCAGTTCCAGCGCCTCGTCGACCTCGGCGTCGGTTTCCAGGGGGCGCGCCAGCAGCGTGCGCAGGCGGTCGCCGTCGGCGCCGGGCTCGCGCAGGGCGTAGAGCACCGGCAGGGTGTGCACGCCCTCACGCAGGTCGGTGCCGGGGGTCTTGCCGGACTGCTCGGACGAGGACGAGATGTCGATGATGTCGTCGGAGATCTGGAAGGCGGTGCCGACCGCGTCACCGAGGCGGGCCAGCCGCTCGACATGCTCGCCGCCCGCGCCGGAGAACGTGCCGCCGAAGCGGCCCGCGGCGGCGATGAGCGAACCGGTCTTCTCCCACACCACACGCAGGTAGTGCTCGACCGGATCCTGGGACTGCTTGGCGCCCATGGTTTCCCGCATCTGGCCGGTGACCAGTTCGGCGAAGGTCTCGGCGATGATGCGGACCGCGTCGGGGCCGAGGGTGGAGGTCAACCGGGAGGCGTGGGCGAACAGGTAGTCACCGGAGAGGATGGCGATGGAGTTGCCCCAGCGCGCGTTGACGCTCACCGCGCCGCGCCGCTGCGGGGCCTCGTCCATGACGTCGTCGTGATAGAGCGTGGCCAGGTGCACCAGTTCCACCACGGTGCCCGCGGTGACCAGGGCCGGGTCGGTGGGATTGGGGCCGAGCTGGCCGGTGAGCAGGGTGAACAGCGGACGGAAGCGCTTGCCGCCCGCGCGGGCCAGATGCAGGGCGGCTTCCTGGAGGAAGTCCTCGCCGTCGGAGAGTTCCTCGACGAGCAGTGTCTCGACCGCGGCCAGCCCGTCGCGCACGGTGGCCGCGAGTTCGGGATCGACGAGATCTACCCCGGCAACCACGGTGCTCTCGTCGCTCACAGCCGATGTGCTCATTCTCTTCTCCCAGTGATGCGTCCGACCCCGACGGGTAGCAACCTAGCGTGTTCCGGGGTCCACGCCGATGAACACCGTCACACACTGACTATTCCCGGTGTACCCGACACTCTCGCACAGCCGCCGCAGGTGCCAGTATTGAGCCATGGGTTCACCGGATCTCACCCCCGCCGACCGCGCTCCCCTGCCCGCCACCGTCGAGGTGCTGGTGGTCGGCGCCGGGCCGGCGGGCTCGGCGTCGGCGGCCTGGGCCGCGCGCGCGGGGCGCGATGTGCTGCTGCTCGACGCGGCGATCTTCCCGCGCGACAAGACCTGCGGCGACGGGTTGACGCCCCGCGCCACCGCCGAGCTGGAGCATCTCGGCCTGGGCGAATGGGTGCGCGCGCACACGGTGAACCACGGCCTGCGGATGGCGGGCTTCGGCCGCGAGGCGCTGCTGCCGTGGCCCGGCGGCTCGTTCCCGACCTACGGAAGCGCCGTTCCCCGAACCGAACTCGACGACAAACTGCGCGAGACCGCGATCAAGTCGGGTGCGCGGATGGTCGACGGCGCGAAGGTCACCGAGGTGCTGCGCGAGGGCGAGCGGGTCACCGGGGTGACGGTGCGTCTCGGTGAGAACACCCACACCGTGCGTTGCGCGACACTGGTCGTCGCCGACGGCGTGCGCTCCCCCGTCGGCAAGCAGCTGGGCCGCACCTGGCATCGCCGCTTCGCCTACGGCACCGCCGCGCGCGCCTACATCAAGTCCGCGCGCAGCGACGACCAGTGGATCTCCTCGCACCTGGAACTGCGCAATGCCGACAACGAGCTGATCCCCGGTTACGGCTGGATCTTCCCGCTGGGCAACGGCGAGGTGAACATCGGCGTCGGCTCGCTGGCCACCGAGGCCAGGCCCTCGCACGTCGCGCTCAAGCCGCTGCTCGAGCACTACACCCGGCTGCGCCGCGAGGAATGGCAGTTCGAGGGTGAGCTGCGGGCGGTGGCCTCGGCGCTGCTGCCGATGGGCGGTGCCGTCTCGGGTGTGGCCGGGCCCAACTGGGTGCTGGTCGGTGACGCGGCGGGCTGCGTGAACCCGCTCAACGGCGAGGGCATCGACTACGGCCTCGAGGGCGGGCACATGCTCTCGAAGCTGCTCGACGAACCCGATCTGAGCGCGGTGTGGCCGCAACTGCTGCGCGAGCGCTACGGCCGGACCTTCTCGGTGGCGCGCAGGCTGGCCGGGCTGGCCACCCATCCGCGGATGGTGCCGATCGGCGGTCCGCCGGTGATGCGCTCGAAGTACCTGCAGCGCACCGCGGTCCGGGTGATGGGCAATCTCGTCACCGACGAGGACCTCGACATCACCGCGAAAGCCTGGCGGGCGGCGGGCCGGGCCTCGCTGCGCGCCGACGATCTGGCCCCCTTCAGCTGACGGTGCCGCCCGGCGGACGGCACCCGCTGCGGCGGACTACAGCTTCGCGAACCATCCTTCGATGAATTTGCGTTCGCTGTTGAGAACGCGCTGGTGGAGTTGTTCGGCCAAGGGTTCGATGGCACCGCCGACCAGCGGAACCTTCACGGTGACGGTGCCGACGACCTCGATCTCGCTGCCCTCGGCGGTGGGGCGCAGTTCGTAGGTGCCCGACATCTCGGTGTTGATGCCACCGGTGTGGCCGGTGAAGCTGCCCTTGGCGACCTCGCCCTCCAGGGGCTGCCAGTGGTCGGTGCGCGCGAGCACCAGATCGCTCTTGAGCACCTTGCGGACCAGGCCGGGGACCTTGTCCGGGCCGGGGGTCTCGGTCATCTGGATGCGGATGGAATCCGGTCCGTCGGGGTGGGAGAGTTCCAGGGTCGCGGTGTCGGCGCCGGCGAATCGCTGCTGCCAGACCGCATCGTCGACGAGTGCCCGGTGAAGATCTTCGACCGGGACGGTGTAGGGCACGGTGAAGCTGAATTTTCGGGACATGCCCGCACACGCTAGTCCAGCCGGAGGCTCGGCGTACCTCCGCGTTCGCTCCGGCCGCGCGCGGGCTTCGCGACGCTGCGCGCGGGCGCCCTATAGGGTGGCCGGGTGTCGGAAACCAGCCAGTCGGAGAGGCGGAACGTGCGCCTGCGACGGGTGCGCGTAGGGGTGCTCGGCACCGCGACCGTGATCAGCGTGCTGATGGTGCTGCTGGTGCTGGCGGCCTGGCGCAACGACTACGAGATCGAGAACCATCGCGGCGTCACCTCCGGGGAGGTGCTCTCGGCGGGCAGGCTGCGCTCGGCGGTGATGTACGTGACGCCCGACAGCGTGACCCACAATCCCAAGGTCGGCATCCTGTATCCGACGAATCTGACCGCCGGTCAGCGGATCAATGTCGAATACAGCACGCGCGATCCCGACCTGGTTCGGGTGGCCGGGCGCGACGCGCGGGTGGCGATCATCCCGGCGGCCTCGGTGATCGTGGTGGTGTGGGCGCTGGCCCTGCCCGCGCTGTGGCTGGTGCGGCGCAAGCGCGCGGTGTGATTTCCTCCGCTGTTCGCCGGGGCTTCACGTCGGCGTAGGCGTGCCGCGTACCGGGGCCGTCAGGCTGGAGCGGTGCGCGTAGCCATCGTGGCGGAGTCTTTTCTGCCGAACATGAACGGCGTCGTCAACTCCGTCCTGCGGGTGCTGGACCATCTGGACGAGCACGGACACGACGCGATGATCGTGGCCCCCGACACCCTGCGCGGCGCACCACCGGCCCCACGCTTCCACGGCCGCTTCCCGGTGCACCGCGTGCCCGCGATGATGGTGCCCAAGGTGAGTTCGCTGCCGGTGGGCCTGCCGCAGCCGGGAATCACCGCGGCCATCGCCGCCTTCGACGCCGACGTGGTGCACCTGGCCTCGCCGTTCCTGCTCGGCGCGGGCGGACTGGCGGCCGCGACCCGCCTCGATCTGCCCTCGATCGCGGTGTATCAGACCGATGTGGCCGGGTTCGCCAAGAGCTACGGGCTCGGTCTGGCCGCGCGGGCCGCGTGGGCGTGGACCCGGCGGATCCACGAGGGCGCCACGCGCACGCTGGCACCGTCCTCGGCCGCCGCGCGCGATCTCGCCGACCACGGCATCCCCCGCGTGCACCGCTGGGGACGCGGGGTGGACATCGACCGGTTCACCCCGGACGCGCGCAGTGCCGAGCTGCGGGCGAGCTGGCTGGGCGAGGACGAGCATCGGCTCGTGGTCGGCTTCGTCGGCAGGCTGGCGCCGGAGAAGCACGTCGAGCGGCTGGCCGTGCTGGCCGCGGACCCGTCGATCCAGCTGGTGATCGTCGGCGGCGGACCGGACCGCGCGAAGCTGGGCGCGCTGCTGCCGGGGGCGGTGTTCACCGGCGAACTCGGTGGCAGCGAGCTGGCCAGGCACTACGCGAGCCTGGATGTGATGGTGCATCCCGGCGAGCACGAGACGTTCTGCCAGGGCGTGCAGGAGGCGCTGTCCTCGGGGGTGCCGGTGATCGGCCCCGACCAGGGCGGACCACGCGATCTGATCGCGCACTGCCGCAACGGCTACCTGCTGCCGGTCGACCGGTTCACCGAGCTGCTGCCCAGCGCGGTGTCGGCGCTGCGGGCCGCCGAGACCCGCGCGCGGTTCTCGGCCGCGGCGCGCAGATCGGTGCTGCACCGCACCTGGCCCGCGATCTGCGCCGAACTGCTCGGGCACTACGCGGATGTGACCGGATCGCGCGAACGCTTGCCGCGCTCGGCCTAGAACCGCGCGGCGGGCGCCCGATAAGCTCGGTTCGTGGCGACAACAGAGCAGCGGGAACCGATTCGGGCTTCGCTGGACAAGCAACCCCACGAGGTCGCGTCGATGTTCGACGGTGTGGCGAAGCGCTACGACCTCACCAATACGGTCATCTCCGCGGGCCAGGACCGGTACTGGCGGTGGGCCACCCGGCGCGCGCTGGCGCTGCGCCCGGGCGAGCGGGTCCTCGATCTCGCGGCCGGGACGGGGGTGTCGACGGTGGAGCTGGGCAAGTCCGGCGCCTGGTGTGTGGCCGCGGACTTCTCCCAGGGGATGCTCGGCGCGGGCCGTTTCCGGCAGGTGCCGATGGTCGCGGGCGACGCGATGGCGCTGCCCTTCGCCGACAACTCCTTCGACGCGGTGACCATCTCCTTCGGCCTGCGCAATGTGGCCGATATCGACGTGGCGCTGCGCGAGATGCTGCGGGTGACCAAGCCCGGCGGCCGCGTGGTGGTCTGCGAGTTCTCCACCCCCGTGTTCGGGCCGTTCCGCACGGTCTACATGGAGTACCTGATGAAGGCGCTGCCCCGGGTGGCCAAGGCCGTCAGCTCCAATCCCGACGCGTACGTGTACCTGGCCGAGTCGATCCGCGCCTGGCCCAACCAGCGCAGGCTGGCACGGCGCATCGCCGACGCGGGCTGGGACTCGGTGCAGTGGCGTGACCTCACCGGCGGTGTGGTGGCGCTGCACCGCGGTTACAAACTGGCCTGAAACCGCCCCGGGCCGGGGTGAGAACGGTCACCCCGGATCGGTGCGGTCGCGGCGGCGAACATTCGGCACATCCCCTGATCAGCGGCGATATTCCGGCCGCAACCTCACCGCGAAAATTTCGGCCTGTGAGGTCGATTGTCACCTGGAAATAACTTTCGGTAAATCCGGCGCAACGACGAGTACGGATGATCGAAGCCATGACAGGGGAAGCTGACATCCGCGGCGCGGACACTGTGCGTACGCAGTGTTCGTATTGCGGCGTCGGCTGCGGAATCGCCGTCGAGACCAAGACCGACCAGTCGGGTGCGCGGGTGATCGCGAAGGTCAGCGGCGACAAGCTGCATCCGGCCAACGCGGGCAGGCTCTGCACCAAGGGCGCCACCCACGCCGAGATGACCGCCGCGCCCGGCCGCATGGACACCGCCTATCACCGCCCCGAGCGCGGGCAGGTGCCCGTGCCACTGCCGGTGGACGAGGCCGTGCACGAGACCGCCACCCGGCTGCGCGCCGTCCTCGACGAGCACGGGCCCGACGCCATCGCCCTCTACGTCTCCGGGCAGATGTCGCTGGAAGCCCAGTACCTGGCCACCAAACTGGCCAAGGGTTATCTGCGGACCAAGCACATCGAGGCCAACTCGCGGCTGTGCATGGCCAGCGCGGGCACCGGCTACAAGCAGTCGCTCGGTGCCGACGGGCCGCCCGGGTCCTACGACGACTTCGAGCACGCCGACCTGTTCTTCGTCAGCGGCGCCAATATGGCCGACTGCCACCCCATCCTCTACCTGCGCATGGCCGACCGGCTCAAGGCGGGCGCCAAGCTGATCGTGGTCGACCCGCGCCGCACCGACACCGCCGCCCGCGCAGACCTGTACCTGCAGATCGCCCCGGGCACCGACCTGGCCCTGCTCAACGGCCTGCTGCACCTGCTGGTGGCCGACGGCGCCATCGACACGGAGTTCATCGCCGCGCACACCGAGGGCTGGGAGGCGATGCCGGAGTTCCTGGCCGATTACCCGCCCGCCCGCGTCGCCGAGATCACCGGCCTGGCCGAGGCCGACATCCGCACCGCCGCCACCATGATCGCCGAGGCGGGCGAGTGGATGTCGCTGTGGACGATGGGCCTCAACCAGTCCACCCACGGCACCTGGAACACCAACGCCCTGGTCAACCTGCACCTGGCCACCGGGGCGATCTGCCGGCCGGGCAGCGGCCCGTTCTCGCTCACCGGCCAGCCCAATGCCATGGGCGGGCGCGAGATGGGCTACATGGGCCCGGGACTGCCGGGCCAGCGCAGCCTGCTCTCCCCCACCGACCGCGCCTTCGTCGAAACCGCCTGGGATCTGCCCGCGGGCACCCTGCGCACCGAGGCGGGCCCCGGCACCATCGAGATGTTCCGCGGCCTGGCCGAGGGTGAGATCAAGGCCGCCTGGATCATCTGCACCAATCCCGTTGCCACCGTGGCCAATCGCAAGACGGTGATCGCCGGACTCGAGGCCGCCGAACTGGTCGTGGTGCAGGACGCCTACACCGAGACGGCCACCAACGCCTACGCCGATCTGCTGCTGCCCGCCACGCTGTGGGCGGAAAGCGATGCGGTGATGGTGAATTCGGAACGCAATGTCACGCTGCTGCGCCAGTCGCTCGGTCCGGTCGGCGACGCGCGGCCCGACTGGCTGCTGATCGCGCAGATCGCCACGGCCATGGGATTCCCCGGTTTCGCGTTCACCTCCAGCGCCGAAGTGTTCGCCGAGCTGCAGCAGTTCACCAACCCCGCCACCGGCTACGACCTGAGCGGGATGAGCTACGAGCGGCTGCGCGAAGGACCGATGCAGTGGCCGTGCGGTGATGACCGCTCGCCGCGCAATCCGATCCGCTACCGCAACGACGGCCGCCACCAGCCGCTGCACGTGGCGGCCGACGGCACCACCCCCGCGCTGGCGTTCGCGACGCCGAGCCGGCGCGCGGTGTTCTTCGCGCGCCCGCACCTGCCCGCCGCCGAGCTGCCCGACGACGACTACCCCTTCCTGCTCAATACCGGCCGCCTGCAACACCAGTGGCACACGATGACCAAGACCGGCAAGGTCGGCAAACTCACCAAGCTCACGGGTGAGCCGTTCGTCGAGATCCATCCGGCCGACGCACAGCGCCTGGAGTTGCGCGCGGGTGATCAGCTCGAGATCGCCTCCCGGCGGGGCCGCGCGGTGCTGCCGGTGCGGATCAGTGATCGAGTTCGTCCCGGTGATTGTTTTGCTCCTTTCCATTGGAACGACGAACAGGGCGAGTATCTGACGATCAACGCTGTCACCAACGACGCGGTCGACCCGGACTCCCTGCAACCGGAGTTCAAGGCGTGCGCCGTGGCGCTGCGCCGGGTGGGCCCGGCCGCCGAACCCGAGCAGGTCCCCGCCATGCCGGTCGCCCACCCGCTGGCCGGGATTCTCGGCCTGGACGCGGGCACGACGCCGACCCTGAACGAGACCGAACGCATCTACCTGAGCGGCTATCTAGCCGCACTCCAGTCGCTGCCGGTGACCGGTCAGCCGGTGCTGCCCGCGAGCGCGCCGCTGTCGACGTCGTCACGACTGTGGGTCGACGGCCTGCTGGCCGGGATGTACTCGCGCGGCACCAGCGCCACCACCGAGCCCACGGCCGACACCGCCGCGGCGCCCACTCCCCTGACCGTGCTGTGGGCCTCGCAGACCGGCAATGCCGAGGAACTGGCCGCCACCGTCGCCGCCCGGTTGACCGAGGCCGGGTTCACGCCCGCCCTGCTGGACATGGACTCCTGCGAGCTGACGGCCCTCACCGGCGACATCCTCGTGGTGACCAGCACCTTCGGCGACGGCGGCCCGCCCGACAACGGCGCCGACTTCTGGACCCGACTCGATGACAGCGTCATCCGCCTGACCGGCGTCCGCTTCGCGGTGTTCGCATTGGGCGACTCCTCCTATGACGATTTCTGCGGCCACGGCCGCAAGCTGGACTCTCTGCTCGCCGCCCGCGGCGCCGAGCGACTCCTCCCCCGCGTCGACAGCGAACCCGATTTCGCCGACGCCGCCGACCAGTGGCTCGATGCGGTGATCGACGCGCTCGGCAGCGCCACCCCGGGCGACCCCGCCACCGGCACCGGCACCGGCACCGGCCATCCGGGTCTGTCGGCTGGACCCAACTCCGGCGGTGCCACGGACCCGGCGCGTGCTGCTTCAGGCACAGCCGCACCTGGGTCCACCGGTACAGCCGGTCCGGCACACCCCGGCTCGAACTACCCCGGAGCCACCGGGCCCGCGAACACCCTGGCGACCTCCGGTGCGAGCGGTCCGGCGTATCCCGGCTCGGAGACCGCCGGGGGACGCGGTCCGGCGAACAATCCGGTGCCCTCGGGCGCGGGTGGTGCTCCCGCCGGACGCGGTGGCGCGACCGTGCTCGACCGGCCCCAGACCACTCGCACCCAGCGACCCGCGCCCACTCCGTTCACCCGTCAATCCCCCGTCCGCGCGACGCTGATGCGCAACGAGATCCTCAGTGCGCCCGGCTCGCCGAAGGAAGTGCGCCGCTTCGGTTTCGACCTGCACGATCTCGATGCGGGCTACGAGGTGGGTGACTCGTTGGGTGTGCTGCCGGCCAACTGCACCGATCTGGTCGAGGAGTGGCTCACGGTCACCGGGCTGGACGGGCGACGGACCGTCGAGCTCGACGACCGCGAACTCCCGCTCACCGTGGCGCTGCGCACCCACTTCGACATCACCAAGGTGAGCCAGGACCTGCTCGGTTTCATCGCCGAACGCAACCCGCACCCGCAGCTGGCCAAGCTGCTGCGCCGCGACAACCGCAACGAACTCGCGAGCTACCTCTGGGACCGGCAAGCCGTCGACGTGCTGCGCGACTTCCCCGT
This sequence comes from Nocardia sp. NPDC004415, assembly GCF_053602435.1. Lineage (NCBI taxonomy): Bacteria > Bacillati > Actinomycetota > Actinomycetes > Mycobacteriales > Nocardiaceae > Nocardia > Nocardia sp. NPDC004415. Next base: position 43,090 of record NZ_JBSGDP010000007.1, on the reverse strand, counting down.
CCGCACCGATCTCGTCGACTGGCTCGGCGCGCTCAAAAAGCTCCAGCCCCGCCAGTATTCGATCTCCTCCAGCCCGCTGACCACCCCGGACGAGGTACAGCTGACCGTCGGCGTGGTGCGCTACGGCGACCCGGTGGGCGAGGCGGCTCGCCGTGGCGGGGTGTGCTCGACCTTCCTCGCCGACCGCGCCGGCGAAGAGGTGCCCATCTTCCTGCAGCGGGCACCGCACTTCCGCCCGCCGCTGGACCCGGCCGCGCCGATGATCATGGTGGGTCCGGGCACGGGTATCGCCCCCTTCCGTGGATTCCTGCACGAGCGCAGGGCGCTCGGCGCGACGGGCCGCAACTGGCTGTTCTTCGGTGACCAGCACGCCGCCCAGAACTTCTACTACCGCGCCGAACTGGAGGACATGTTCCGCTCGGGCTTCCTCACCCGCCTCGACCTCGCTTTCTCCCGCGACCAGCGCGAGCGGATCTATGTGCAGCACCGGATGATCGAGCACGGCGCCGAGCTGTGGGCCTGGCTGCGCGAGGGCGGTCACTTCTATGTGTGCGGTGACGCCGCCCGCATGGCCAAGGATGTCGACGACACGCTGCTGCGGATCGCCCGGATCCACGGCAAGCTCGACGAGGCCGGGGCCCTGGCCTTCAAGAAGCAGCTCGTCGCGGAGAAGCGCTACGTCCGCGACGTCTACTGACTCAGGCCGCCCGGACCGCGGGCGGGTTCAGCCGGGCGAAATCGGGGAGCCGGTGATACGGGTAGTACGGGTAGGGCGGGGTGGTCGCGCTCGCGGCGTCGAGGGCGGCCAGGTGCTGCGGGTCGAGCTGCCAGCCGACGGCGTCGAGGTTCTGCCGTAACTGCTCCTCGTTGCGGGCGCCGATCAAGACGGTGGCGACCGTGGGGCGGGTGAGCAACCAGTTCAGCGCGATCTGCGGAACGCTGCGGCCGGTCTCGGCGGAGATCCGGTCGAGGACCTCGACCACCGAATAGAGGTGCTCGTCGTCCACCGGCGGACCCGCCTGCGCCGTCTCGTGCAGTCGGCTGCCCGCCGGAAGTGGCTGTCCGCGCCGGACTTTGCCGGTGAGCCTGCCCCAGCCGAGCGGGCTCCACACGACCGCCCCGACCCCCTGGTCGGCGCCCAGCGGCATGAGCTCCCATTCGTAGTCGCGCCCGACGAGCGAGTAGTAGACCTGGTGGGCCACCGGCTTTTCCAGGCCGTGCGCCTGCGCGGTGGACAGGGTTTTCATCAGTTCCCACCCGGCGAAGTTGGAGACGCCCAGGTAGCGGATCTTGCCGGCGCGCACGAGATCGTCCAGCGCCGAGAGGGTTTCGGTGAGTGGGGTGCCCGCGTCGAAGGCATGCAACTGGAACAGGTCGAGGTAGTCGGTGCCGAGACGGCGCAGAGACGCGTCGACGGCGTTGATGAGCCGCGCCCGGCTCGCACCGGCCTCGTGCGGCCCCGGGCCTGTCGGCAGCGCGGACTTCGTGGACAGCAGGACCTGGTCGCGCCTGCCCTTGATGGCGGCGCCGAGCACTTCCTCGGAGGCGCCTTCGGAGTAGACGTCGGCGGTGTCGAAGAAGGTGACGCCCGCGTCCAGGCTGATGTCGACCAGGCGCCTGGCCTGAGCCGCATCGGTATCTCCCCAGGCGCTGAACAGGGCGCCGCGGCCACCGAAGGTGCCCGCGCCGAAGCCGAGCGCCGGAACGAGCAGACCGGAAGCGCCGAGCCGACGGTATTCCATGAGAACTCCTAAAGGGTCTATAGTTCCGTTAACACGAGCGACACTACACCCGATCGCCACTAAATGAAACAGGAGTTCCGTTATGGAGCACGACATTGCCTGGCCCGGCTCCGTTCGCCCAGGTGGACGCACCGCACGGGTGCGCGAATCGGTGTTGCAGGTCGCCGGGGACCTGCTCGCCGACCGCGGTTTCCCCGCACTGGATCTGGCCGAGGTGGCCGCCACGGCCGGAGTCGGCAAGACCACCGTCTACCGCCGCTGGCGCACGCCGGCGGGCCTGGTCGCCGATCTGCTGCTCGAGATGGCCGAGCAGTCGCTGCCGCGCGCCGACACCGGCACCCTGCTCGACGACCTGACCGCCAACGCGCGCCTGGTCGCGGGCACTCTCGCCGATCCCCGCCAGGGCAATCTGTTCCGCGCCGTCATCGCCGCCGCCACCGGCGACGAGTCCACCGCCACAGCCCTGCACACCTTCTACGACACCCGGCTCACCGAATGGTCGCCGTGCGTGGACGACGCCGTGGCGCGCGGCGAGGCACCGCCGGGCACCGATCCCCGCGCGGTGCTCTCGGCGGTCTCGGCCCCGCTCTACTACCGATTACTCGCCAGCGGCGACCCGATCGACACGGCCGCCGCCGACGCCGCCGCCCGCGCGGCCACCATCGCCGCCGCCGCGGGCACCTTCGTCAGCTGACCGCCCCGCCGATCGAGTCAGCGAACCCGCTGGTCAGCGGACACGACCGGCCGCCAGGCAGGATCACGACCGGCGAGACCGAGGAGCCGGTCCAGCGCCGGGGCCTCCGCGTCGACCTCGACCACCGGACCGAAGAGCCCGGGGATACCCGCGGGATCGGTGTCGCGCAGGAACTCGTGCAGGATCGCCAGATCGCGGGCTTCGGCGCCGAAGGTCTGCCCGGTGGACACGGCCAGGTCCCAGCCGTGCAGGACCAGCTCGTCCAGCGCCACGGTCGCCATGACCGGCGCGGGCAGCGTGATGCCGCCCGCCTCGGCGTCACCGTCCCAGGCGGCGGGCTCGCGCCAGGCCGCCGCGAGCGCGCTGAGGCGGGTGGGGATCAGGGTGCGCCAATCCGCGGGCAGCGGGATGTCGAGGCTGGGCGGGACACTGTTGCCCGCGGACTCCTTGGTGGCGGCCTGGCGGAAGGCCTCGGCGAGGCCGACGACGTGCGAGAGCAGCTGGGAGACCACCGTGTCGGCGCACGGCGTGGGGGCGTCGAGGTGGTCGTCGGCGATAACGGCGACCACGGTGGCCAGTGACAGGGCGGCGGGGGCGAGATCGAACTGCGGTTCCATGAGGGCTCCTCGGCGACGGCGGGCGGCGTTACCCGTACAGACGAGGCCGGGGCCAGGAATTCATCGGACCGCAGGTTGCCGAGTGCCGCCGAGGGGCGCAGGCTGGAAGCGCAGGACCGATCAATCACCACGTCCGAGGTAGTACCGAGGAGGATCGATGAGCGATTACGACCCCGCCCGCCCGCTGGACGAAGTCCCCGAGGCCGACCGCGTCGAGCAGGAACAATCGGCCTTCCACGACGACGACGCCGACGATCCGGCCTTCGCCGACGCGGCCGACTACGCCGAGGTCGCCGCGCGCGTCGCCCTCGACAGTGGCAACGCGAACCCCGCGGACGTGATCGAGCAGACCCTCACCGTCCCCTACGAGGACGAGGAGCTGGGCGCCGAGCGCTAGCCCGCGATCTTGGCGCGCACGGTCGCGTGCAGTTCGCGCAGGCTGGAGCGTTCGGTCGCGACCTCGAGCACCCGCAGGCCGTGCGCGTCACCGGTCAGCTCCACCGCGAGTTCGGTGGGGTCGACCTGGCGGTGCGGGATGCGGTAGGCCGCGCACAACGCCGCGAGGTCCATACCGTGCGGGGTACCGAAGACCCGCTCGAAGACGCCCGCGTACTGCGGGTCGCCCTGTTCGAGCAGTTCGAAGATGCCGCCGCCGTCGTCGTTGGCGACGACGATGGTGAGGTTGTCCGGGCGCGGTTCGCCGCGGCCGATGAGCAGGCCGGACGCGTCGTGCAGGAAGGTCAGGTCGCCCATCATGGCGATGGTGCGACCGGGATGGGCCAGCGCGGCACCGACCGCGCCGGAGACCGTGCCGTCGATCCCGGCTACGCCACGGTTGGACAGCACCCGCACGCCGGGGCGCGGGGGCGCGACCAGCGCGGCGTCGCGCACCGGGTTCGACGCGCCGAGCAGCAGCTGATCGCCCTCGCGCAGCGCGTCCATGACCACGGCGGCCACGTGCAGACCGGTCGCCTTCGGATGGGCCGCCAGTTCCTCGCGGACCACCGCCCTGGCCTGCCGGTCGAGTTCGGCGCAGCGGGCCAGCCAGGCGGGATCCGGCGTGCCCGCGGTCACCGCGCGGGTGCCGGTGCCGACGACATTGCCGGACACATCGGGCCAGCGCGGACCGGTGGTGAGCGCGAAGACGGTCACCTCGGGGTCGGCGAGCACCCGCGACACCTGCCGGTGCAGGGTCGGGCGTCCGGTGATGATCGCCTGGGCCGGCTTCAGCAGCGGCAGCGCCAGCGGATGCAGGGCCGGGCCGTGCACGGGCGCGGTCGGCTCGGCGACCGTGGGCAGGGCCGACAGCTCGGGCCGCAGCCCGGCACCGTGGCCGGAGATGACCACCGTGTCGGGGGTGAGGTCGATGTCGAGGGGCACGTCGAGGGTCGCGTACTGGGTCGCGGTCCACGGCTTGTCGCCGTCGCGACCCTGCGGCAGCGGGTCGGCGGCGAGCTCGGGGACCAGCGGCTCACGCAGCGGGATGTCGAACTGGACCGGCCCGGCATTGCCCGAGCGGGTGCCGCGCGCGGCGGCGAGCACCCGGCACACCGCCGAACGCCACACGCTGTTCTGGCGCGGGTAGCTCTGCTCGCCCGCCTCCGCCTCGGCCAGCCCCAAACTGATCGTGGCCCTGACCTGGCTGCCGAACAGGCCCATCTGCTCGACGGTCTGGTTGGCGCCGGTGCCGAGCATCTCGTAGGGCCGGTTCGCGCTGACGACGATCAGCGGCACCCTGGCGTAGTTGGCCTCCAGCACCGCGGGCCCGAGATTGGCCACCGCGGTCCCCGAGGTCATCACGACCGGCACCGGCCGCCCCGAGGACACCGCGAGCCCGATCGCGAGGAAGCCCGCGGTCCGCTCGTCGATGCGCATGTGCAGCCGCAACTGCCCGGCCACGTCCGCCGCCTGCAACGCGAAGGCCAGCGGGGCGTTGCGCGAACCGGGGCACAGCACCACCTCGCGGACGCCGCCGCGCACGAGCTCGTCGACGACCACTCGTGCCTGCGCAGTAGACGGATTCACAAACCCCAGCCTGTCAGACCGGGATACGCACGTCTCCCCCTGGCCCGCGTTGGCTGCGTCACGGGCGCGTCGCCGGGGCCCACCCCGACGCCTTCTCCGGACAATTCACACGAATCGACCAGCCGTTGACGCATATCTGTTCATGCGGCCGAGAAGACTTATTCGTGAATTCGCAACAGGATCACAAACAAAAAGAAATCCGGCACCGGCCACAAGGACCGGCACCGGATTTCTCCGGATATTCGCGCAGCGGCTCAGGACGCCGGCTGGGTGAGATCCTGGATGCCGATGACGGATTCGATGATGTTGAGCACCGCGGAGGTGCCGCTGTCGACCGCGGCGCTGCCCGACTCGAGCACACCGAAGCCGGCGGCCGAGCCGGTGGTGAGGTCGGCGGAACCGCTGGCCAGGTCGGCCGAGCCGCTGAAGGAACCGGTGCCGGAGCCCGAATCGGCGCCCGCGACGGCGACGGGGCCGAGGAACACGGCGGCAGCGGCGGCAACGGCGCCGGTGGCGGCGAGAGTCTTGCGAGAGATCATGAGAACCGAACTTCCTTTCAGCAATTCGCGTTTCGAACCGCTCGAAAGGCAACGTAATCGATGCGATCCGGAAGTTTCCACCGCCGCGGCGACGGCCGGATTTCCGGCTACTTCCGCTTTTCCTGCCGTTCACCCGGACCGTTGTCCGTCTCACATTTTCCCGATCGGAATTTACCGCTGACCGGAAAAAGATGTGGCCCGCGACTCCCCGTCGGGCGTTACGTGAGTGTGGTCACCCGGAGACGCGAAAGGCCGGTGCGCCCCGGTTGTCCCCGGCGGCCGCACCGGCCTTTCACTGACGATCACGGCGGGGGCTGCCCCGCCCCTTGCTCAGCCCGCGTGCTTCTGCACCAGGTCGGCAACCCGCGGCAGCGCCTCGACGACGTGCTTCTTGGCGGAGCCACGCATCGACGAGTACACCTTCTGCAGAGCCGGACGCGAGGAGGCGTCGGCCCGGGCGTCGGTGACGGCCAGCAGCGCCTCGGCGACCTCGTCCGACTTCGCGGTCAGCAGGTCGGCGAAGGTGCCGGTGCCGGACGCGGTGAATTCGGCCCAGTACGGCTGGAGCTGATCGAGCAGCTTGGGCGCCAGCGATGCGAGGGCATCCGGAACGATGGACGGGCTGATCTTCTTGACCGCCGCGTAGCCACCCTTCACGGCCAGGCCGGACGCACCACCTTTGTCCGAGACCTCGGCGTCGAGAACCTCGACGGCGTCAGCAAGGAAAGCCGGACGCTTGGTGTCGTCGAGCAGGGATTCAGACAGTGCTGCAACCACTTTCAGGTTCCTCCGGATCGGTTCGTTGAACGAGCAGCCGCAACTATACGCACCGGGTCGGTCCGGCACCGCGCGACCGCTCCACCTGCGGTGTCACGACCATGTACCACCTCGCGCGGCGGTAGGGCAATAATCGGGGTCGTGACTTTCGATCCGAAGCTGTGGCGGCCCGTCCCCGGGTTCGAGGACCTGACCGACATCACCTATCACCGACATATCGAGCAGGGCACGGTGCGGGTGGCGTTCGACCGGCCCGAGGTGCGCAACGCGTTCCGCCCGCACACCGTCGACGAGCTCTACCGCGCGCTCGACCACGCGCGCATGTCCTCGGATGTGGGCGCGGTGCTGCTCACCGGCAACGGACCGAGCCCCAAGGACGGCGGCTGGGCCTTCTGCTCCGGTGGCGACCAGCGCATCCGCGGCCGCAACGGCTACCGGTACGCCGAGGGCGAGACCGCCGACACCGTCGACCCCGCGCGCGCGGGCCGGTTACACATCCTCGAGGTGCAGCGGCTGATCCGCTTCATGCCCAAGGTCGTGATCGCGCTGGTCAACGGCTGGGCCGCCGGTGGCGGTCACAGCCTGCACGTGGTGTGCGACCTGACGCTGGCCTCGCGCGAGCACGCGCGGTTCAAGCAGACCGACGCCGACGTGGGCTCCTTCGACGGTGGCTACGGCAGCGCCTACCTGGCCAAGATGGTCGGCCAGAAGTTCGCCCGCGAGATCTTCTTCCTCGGCAGGCCGTACACGGCCGAGGAGATGCATCAGATGGGCGCGGTGAACAAGGTCGTCGACCACGACGAGCTGGAGAACGTCGCGCTGGAGTGGACCGCCGACATCAACGGCAAATCGCCACAGGCCCAGCGCATGCTGAAGTACGCGTTCAACCTGCTCGACGACGGCCTGGTCGGCCAGCAGCTCTTCGCCGGTGAGGCGACCAGGCTGGCGTACATGACCGACGAGGCCGTGGAGGGCCGCGACTCGTTCCTGGAGAAGCGCGACCCGGACTGGACCCCTTACCCCTGGTACTTCTGACACGTCACGAGACAGGCGGACCCCATGGAGATTCTCAACAGCCGGATCATCGTGCGGCCCAGCGATTACGCGCGCACGCTGGAGTTCTACCGGGACGGGCTCGGACTGGCCGTGGCCAGGGAGTATCCGGGCGGCACGGTGTTCTTCGCCGGGCAGTCGCTGATCGAGGTCGCCGGGCACGGTAGCGACGGCGCGCCGGGAAGTTTCGCGGGCGCGATCTGGTTGCAGGTGCGCGACATCGCCGACGCTGCGGCGGAATTGGCGCTGAAGGGAATCGCGATCGAGCGCGCACCGGCGCTCGAACCATGGGGTCTGTGGGAGATGTGGGTGCGTGATCCCGACGGGGTGCCGCTGGTCCTGGTCGAGGTTCCGGCCGAGCATCCGATCCGGCGCGATCCGCGTCGGCCCCCGGAGTGAGTTCGCCGGGGCCCGGCCGAGTTGCCGATCACGGTCGGGCCGCGCACGATAGCTGCGAGCAAGCGCAAACAGACCCGTTGGCCGGGTCTTGTCGGTCGCATGACACGATCGAAGCCGTGAGGGCGCGCAGCAAGCTGTATCCGGAGGTGAAGGCGTGAGCAGAACGCTGCGGACGCTGCAGATGCCGACCGGTTCCGGTGTCGGCGAAGTGCTTCCCCACCTGCGGCAGGCGCTCGACGGCAGCGGCCCGGCCTGGCTGCCGATTCCCACCACCGATCGCCGCGAGGCGCGCAGGCTCTCCGACGCGCTCAAGCCCGGCGATCCGATCGACGACGACGTCGCCCTGGTGGTGACGACCTCGGGCACCACCGGCATCCCCAAGGGCGCGCTGCTGGGCGCCGAAGCCCTGCGCGCCAGCGGCAACGCCACCCACGAGCGGCTGGGCGGGCCGGGCAGCTGGCTGCTGGCGCTGCCCACCCATCACATCGCCGGTATCCAGGTGATGCTGCGCAGCATCCTGGCCGGGACCGAACCGACCGTGCTGGACGTGTCGGGTGGTTTCCTGCCCGAGGCGCTGGCCGGGGCGGTCGCCGCCATGCGCGGGCCGCGCCGCTACACCGCGCTGGTGCCGACGCAGCTGATCAAGTCGCTGGATTCGCCGGTGGCGGCCAAGGCGCTGGCCGAGCTGGACGCCGTGCTGGTCGGCGGGGCGGCCACGCCGCTGCCCGTCTACGACCGGGCCCGCGACCTGGGCATCAATGTGGTGCGGACCTACGGCATGAGCGAGACCTGCGGTGGGTGCGTCTACGAGGGCGTGCCGCTGGACGGCACGCTGATCCGGATCGAGGACGGGCGGGTGGTCCTCGGCGGGGCGATGGTCGCGCGCGGGTACCGCAATCTGCCCGATCATCCGGCCTTCGCCGAACCCGGCTGGTTCCGCACCGAGGACGCGGGCACCTTCACCGACGGCGTGCTGACCATCTCCGGACGGCTCGACGAGGCGATCATGACCGGCGGTCTGCTGGTGATCCCGCAGGTGGTGGAGGCCGTGCTGGCCACGCATCCGGGAATCCGCGAGTGCATCGTGCTCGGTCTGCCCGACGAGCGGCTGGGTCAGCGGGTGGCGGTGGCGGTGGTGCCCGCGCCGGGGGCCGCGCCGACGCTGGACGAGTTGCGCGCGCACGTCGTCGCCGAGCTGGATTCCATCGCCGCCCCTCGTGAGCTGGCGGTTCTCGACGAGATCCCGCTGCGCGGACCGGGCAAACCCGACCGGGCCGCCCTGCGCGCGCACCTGCAGGCCGACTCCGCGCGCTGACCGCCGCGGCTCTTGCATGGGCGGTGACATGCCGGTGCAAGAGCCACGCAAGGCCCGGTGGGCACCGTAGATCGCATGACTTACACACCCACTTCCGCGCTCGCCGTCGAGGCCGACGGCTTGGTCAAGGTGTTCGGCAAGCAGCGCGCCGTCGACGGGGTGAGCCTGGCCGTGCCGCGCGGCTCGGTCTACGGCGTGCTCGGACCCAACGGCGCGGGCAAGACCACCACCATCAAGATGCTGGCCACGCTGCTGCGGCCCGACGGCGGCAGCGCCCGGATCTTCGGCCACGACGTGGTCGAGCGGCCCAATGCCGTGCGTTCGCTGGTCGGCGTCACCGGGCAGTACGCCTCGGTCGACGAGGAGCTCACCGCCACCGAGAACCTGATCATCTTCGCCCGGCTGCTCGGCCTGAGTCGCGCCGACGCCCGGCGCAGGGCCGATGAGCTGCTCGACGAGTTCGCCCTGGCCGAGGCCGCGAACAAGCCGCTGAAGAACTTCTCCGGCGGCATGCGCAGGCGCCTGGACCTGGCCGCCAGCCTCATCGCCACCCCGCCGCTGCTGTTCCTCGACGAGCCGACCACCGGCCTTGACCCGCGCACCCGCGCCCAGATGTGGGACACCATCCGGCGTCTGGTCCGGGAGGGCGCGACGGTGCTGCTCACCACCCAGTACCTCGACGAGGCCGACCAGCTGGCCGACCGCATCGCGGTGATCGACCACGGCCGGGTGATCGCCGACGGCACCGCCGACGAGCTCAAGGCCTCGATCGGCGGCTCCTCGGTGCACCTCACGCTGGTCGACCGCGATCAGCTCGAGGAAGCCCGCCGCATCGTCGGCGACTTCCTGGGCGTGAGCGCGCAGATCAGCCCGGAGGCGGGCAGGCTCACCGCCGCGCTGCCCGACCCGAATCTCACCGCCGATCTGCTGATCCGCCTGCGCGACTGGGAGATCGGCGTCGAGGAGATCACCGTCAGCAAGCCCACCCTCGACGAGGTCTTCCTCACCATCACCGGCCACCCGGCCGAGGATTCCGACGACACCGAACGGAGCGCGGCATGACCGCAGTTCTCACGGCGCCCGCCCCCACCACCGACCTCGCCGAGGTCAGTGACCGTCCGGGTCTGCGCGCGACCGTCTCCACCTCGTTCACCATGGCCTATCGCGGCCTGCTCAAGATCAAGCACAATCCCGAACAGCTCTTCGACGTGACGGTGCAGCCGATCCTGTTCACGGCGCTGTTCACCTACATCTTCGGCGGCGCGATCTCGGGCAGTGTGTCGAGCTACCTGCCGGTGCTCATCCCGGGCATCCTGGTGCAGACCGTCGTGCTGACCTCGGTCGTCACCGGCACCCAGCTGCGCGAGGACATGGACAAGGGCGTGTTCGACCGCTTCAAATCGCTGCCCATCGCCCGGGTTTCGGCGCTGGCAGGCGCGCTCATCGCCGACATGGTGCGCTACGGCATCGCCTCCACGCTCACCATCATCGTCGGCCTGTGCCTGGGCTACCGGCCCGAGGGCGGGCTCACCGGCGTGCTCGCCGCGGTGCTGATGGTCGTGGTGTGCTCGTTCGCGATCAGCTGGGTGTGGGCGCTGGTCGGTGTCACCGGCAAGAGCGCCGCGTCGGTGCAGGGCATCTCGATGATGGTGATGTTCCCGCTGACGTTCATGTCCGGCGCCTTCGCCCCGGTGAGCACCATGCCGGGCTGGATGCAGGGCCTCAACCACGTCAACCCGGTGTACTACATGGTCAATGCCGCGCGGGAGCTGATGAACGCCAACAGCTTCGGCGGTGACCTGGTGTGGTCGCTGCTCGGCGCGGTCGTGGTGATCGCGATCTTCGCGCCGCTGACCGTGCGGGCCTACATGCGCCGCGCCTGACGCGCCTTCGGTGACGGCATCCGGAACACTCCGGGTGCCGTCGCCGTGTCTCAGGCCAGGGTGCCCGCGAGCTCGACGATGCGGTGCGCCGACGCCGTCCGGCGCATCCCCGCGGCCCGCTGCAGGGCCAGCTCCAGCGCGTGCGCGCCGACGGCATCGCGGTGCAGGGCGAGGTGGCGGGCCACTTCCATCGACGGATTGTCCTGCCGGGCCACCGAAGTGGCGGCCAGGGCCAGCAGTTCGAGCCCCGCGGCGCGGTCGGTACCGGTGGCCAGCAGATAGGAACCGAGCGCGCAGCCCACCGCGCCGACCTGCGGCAGGTCGAAGTACTTGTTCAGCCGCCACCGGGTCGCGGCGACCACGCTGACGACCATGTCGCCCGCCTGCGCCGCCCGGCCGTGCAGGACATACGCGCTGACCGCGGCTGAGGCCACCATCAGACCGCCGGGGCCGGGCGTGACGTCGAAATCCGGCCAGCCGAGCAGCTCGAGCGCGCGTCGGTAGTGTCCGAGCCCGGCGTCGATGTCGCCGTCGGCCAGTTCGAGTTCGGCGACGGCGGTGGCCACGGTGGCGATGCGGTGGTTGCGGCGGATATGCGGGTCGTCGATCTGACGGATGCCCGAATCGTCGGCCCGCAAGGCGAAGTCGAGTTCGGCGCGCGCCTCGTCACGCCTGCCGTTGCCGATCAGCGCGGCGGCCAGATAGCAGCGGCTCTCCATGATCTCGTCATGGATGCGCAGCCGATCCATCAGCGCCAGCGAGCGGCGGTAGTAGGTCACCGCCTCGGCGTAGCGCGCGGACTGACCGCACAGCTGGGCCAGATGCTGACAGAGATTGGCCGCGCCCCAGACCTCACTGTCGCCCAGTTCGTCGAGCGCGCGCAGGGCGTCGCGGGTCGAACCGCGCATATTGCCCAGGTTCTCCCAGAAGTTGGCGCGGGCGATCAGCGCGGCGACGCGCACGTGCGGATGCGTCGAGCGCACCGAGTCGGCGAACAACCGGCCGATCCGCAGGTCCCCGAGCGGCACGCTGATCAACCGGCCGAGGAAGCCCAGCCCCGGGTCGAGCCCGGGGTGGCCGACCAGCCGGCGGGTGCGCAGCCGGACGATCATGATCGGCCGGGTCTGGCCGCCGTCGAGGAACATCAGGTGCATCAGCGTCAGCACGTGGGTGACCATCTGCAGGTCGGCGGCCTCACCGGTGGCCGGTTCCGGTGGCGCGACCGCGATCACCCGCATCGCCCAGCCGGTGAATTCCAGGTGTGCGCCGCGCATCATCCACAGCGTCGCGACCACCGGGAACACCCCGTACACGGTGGCCGCGTCGGCGCGGTCGGTGGCGGTGCGCAGCACGACGATCAGGTTGTCGAGTTCGGCGCCGACGGTGAGGACCGCCGACACCTGATCGCCGTCGCGGTAGGTGCGGATCGCGGCGGCGGCGAATTCCCGTGCCCAGCGCGCCATCCGGTCGCGGACCAGCGTGGATTCGGCACCGTCGGTGTCCGCGTCGATCGCGGCGAGCTGTTCGGCGCCGAATTCGCGGACGGTCTCGAGCATCCGGTAGCGGATGCCGCCGTTGTCGGGGTCGTCGAGGACGGTGAGCAGCGACTGGCTCACCAGCCCGTCGACCGCCAGCGCCACGTCGAGCACCTCCGCACCGGCCGCGACCACCTCCGCGGCCGACAGGGTGAACCCGGCCGGGAACCGGGACAGCCTGCGCAACACCACCTGCTGATCGGGTTCGAGCAGATTCCAGCTCCACGCGATCACCGCGTGCAGGGTGCGATGCCGGTGCGGCGCGGACCGATCGCCGCTGCGCAGCAGGGCGAAACGGTGTTCGAGCCGGGTCTCGATCTCGGCCACGCTCATGGTGCGCACCCGGGCCGCGGCGAGTTCGATGGCCAGCGGCAGGCCGTCCAGCGTTCGGCACAGGCGCGCCACCGTCTCCGGGTCGAGGCGGACATCGGGGCGCACCGCGCGGGCGCGCGCCGAGAACAGTTCCGTCGCGGGCGAACCGGCCGCGTCGATGGCCAGCGGAGCCAGCGGATAGACGGTCTCGGCGGTGATCTCGAGGGGCGAACGGCTGGTGGTGAGCACGGTGAGCCCCGCGCACGTGCCGACCAGATCGGCGACCAGGTCGGCGGCCGCCTCGATGACGTGCTCGCAGTTGTCCAGGATGAGCAGCGTCGGCCGCGCGTCGAGCGCTTCGCGCAGCCGCCTGCCCGCGTCGACGGTGTGGCCCGTGCGCAACTGCGCCGAATCGCTGAGCTCACCCAGCCCCATGACATAGCCGATCGCGGCCTCGATGTCGGCGCGCGCGTCGGCGCCCGTACTCGATTCGCCCTGCACCGAGGCCAATTCGACCAGCACCACCGGCACGCTGCGGCCCAACCGGGCGCCGACCGCGTTGGCGACCCTGGTCTTCCCGGTCCCGCCCGGCCCGAGGATCGTGGTCACCCGCGAGTGCCCGACCATGGCGGCGATGGCGTCGAGATCGGCGGCGCGGCCGAGCAATTCGTTGGGGGCGGCGCGCAGGCCGAGGGCGGTGGGCAGGGAACCCGATCGGACACCAGCCGCCTGCGCGAGCCCGGCGCCGCCCGGCACGGAGACCCCGCCACTGCCGTCCGCACGGATGGTTTCGTCACTCGTCCCGGCGGAGTCGACGGGGCGAGGCAACGGGATCGGGTCGCCGCGCAGGATCGAGGCGTTGAGGGCGAGCAGGGCCGGGCCGGGGTCGGCGCCGAGTTCTTCGATGAGGCGCAGGCGGTAGGTGGCGAAGACCTCCAACGCGTCGGCGGTGCGGTCCGCGGCGGCGAGCAGGCGGATCAGGGCGGTGTGGGCGGGTTCGTCGAACGGTTGGGCTTCGGCGGCGGTGCGGGCCAGGGCGATGGCGGTGGGGAGGTCGCCCTGGGCGGTGCGGGCGGCGAGTTCGATGCGGTCGAGGTCGCGGCGCAGGTGGTCGGCGGCGGTGCGCAGGTCGTCGGCGGGGGCGGAGTCGGGCAGGTCGGCGCCGGGGTCGCCACGCCACAGGGCGCGGGCCCGGGCGACCGCGGCCAGGCAGTCGGTGAGTTCGCCCGCGGCGAGTCGCTTGTCGGCGCGGCGGGCCAGGGCCTGGGCGGCGGTGAGGTCGACGTCGTCCTCGGGCAGGGTCAGCCGGTACCCGGCGGGCCCGATCTCCAGCGCGCCCTCGGGCAGCAGTGCCCGCAACCGCGAGACCTGGGTGTGCAGGGCGTTCATCGGAGCACGCGGCGGCTGATCGCCCCAGACCTCCTCGACCAGCGCGTGCGCGCTGCGGGCCCGGCCCGGCCGCACCGCGAGCGCGGTGAGCAGCAGGCGGGCGCGGGCGCCGGGAAGCGCGCGCAGCGATCCGTCGCGACCGATCGCGATCACACCGAGCACGCCGACGACGGCGGCATCGGCGGCGGGAAACGGCCCTCCCGGACCGGGGTGCTGTGCAGACATGCCGAAGGTCATCGTAGGCCGCGCACCGGCGCCCCGCCGACCCGCGCGGGCGCGCGCACACGGATTTGTCACCACCCCGGCCTACGCTGACGTCCATGGGCGACTTCGAGGTGATCCGGCGCACCAGCATCGCCGCCGAACCGGCACGTATCCACGGCTACATCGACAACTTCCACCAGTGGCTGCTCTGGTCACCGTGGGAAGACGCCGACCCGCAACTGGCCCGCACCTACACCGGGCCCGAGTCCGGGGTCGGCGCCCGCTACGCCTGGCGCGGCAACCGCAAGGCGGGCGCGGGCACCATGGAGATCAAGGCCGAGGCCGAACGTGAGATCGGCATCGAGCTCACCTTCGAGAAACCGTTCAAGGCCACCAACTTCGTCACCTTCACCCTCGCACCCAGTGGCGCGAACACCGAGGTCACCTGGACGATGACCGGCACCCACTCCGGCCTGATGGGCGTGCTGGGCAAGGTGTTCCCCATCGACAACATGATCGGCAAGGATTTCGACAAGGGCCTGGCCCGGCTCAAGACCCTCGCCGAATCGGCCTAGCTTCCGGCACGCGGCTAGGCTTCGGACCATGGCTACAGCAGCGCAATGGATCGAGGGCGCCCGGCCGCGGACGCTGCCCAACGCGATCGCGCCGGTCCTGGCGGGCACCGGTGCCGCCGCGTCGATCGACGGGGCCGTCTGGTGGAAAGCGATACTGGCCCTGGTCGTTTCGCTGGCCCTGATCGTGGGCGTGAACTACGCCAACGACTACTCCGACGGCATCCGTGGCACCGACGACGTGCGCGTCGGCCCGCTGCGGCTGGTCGGCTCGAAGCTGGCCTCCCCCACCGCCGTCCGCACCGCCGCCGTCCTCAGCCTGGCCCTCGGCGCGGTCGCGGGCCTGGTCCTGGCGGTGACGACGGCATGGTGGCTGGTGCTGATCGGCGCGCTGTGCCTGGCCGGCGCCTGGTTCTACACCGGCGGCAGCAAGCCCTACGGCTACAGCGGTTTCGGCGAGATCGCGGTGTTCGTGTTCTTCGGCCTGATCGCGGTGCTGGGCACCCAGTACGTGCAGGCGCTGCGGGTCGACTGGGTCGGGCTGCTGCTGGCCGTCGGTGTGGGCGCGTTCTCCAGCGCGGTCCTGGTGGCCAACAACCTGCGCGACATTCCCACCGACACCGAATCCGGGAAGGTCACCCTCGCGGTGAAACTCGGTGACTCCCGCACCCGCACGCTGCACCTGATCCTGCTGGCGGTGCCGTTCGTCCTGAGCGTCGTCCTGGTGGCCCGCACCCCGTGGGCCCTGGTCGGCCTGCTGGCCGCCCCGCTGGCCGTGCGCGCCAACGCCCCGGTCCGCACCGGCAAGAACGGCCTCGAACTGATCCCGGCCCTCCGCGATTCGGGGCTCGCGCTGCTGGCCTGGTCGGCACTGAGCGCCCTGGCCGTCGGCCTGGGCTGACATCGCCCCGGACAGGCTCGTGGCCGACGAAGCCATCGGCGGGCCCCCAGCAGCGCCGGAGCCGATCAGGCCGACGTCGACAGCGGCCTGTCGGGCCCGACGACCGGCCGTTGCGAGGGCACATGCGCCCGGATCAGCTCGGCCAGATGACGCCCCGTGCGGTCCAGCGGCTCCGCACTGCGCTGGGCCAGTGACATCACCACCGCACCCTCGATGGCCGCGATCACCGTCGTCGCCAGTGACAGCGCGGTCTCCGGCGCGACCTGTTCGGCCCGCAGCCGGGCGGCCAGCGCCTGCTCCCAGTCGTCGAACGCCGCGCCCGCCGCGTCGGCCGCGTCGGGTGCCTCCGAACGTCCCAGCGCCGCGGCCACGATCGGGCAGCCCGCGAGGAAATCGCTGGATTCCACGACCTTCTTCCACGCCTCGGTGAACGAGGCGATGCTCGCCTCGGGATCGGATCGGCGGCCGAAGGTCTCGATCACCCCGGTCATCGCGCACCCGGCCACCCGGGTAGCCTCGGTGATCAGCTCGGACTTGCCGCCGGGGAAGTTCAGGTAGACCGTCCGGCGGGAGATCCCGCTGTGGTCGAGCAGCCGGGTGACACCGGTCCCGGCCACGCCGTAGCGGCGTACCAGGTCGATCGCACTCTGCACGAGTCCGTCACGCGCTGCCATCGGGCGTCCTTCCGTTCGGTCCATTGAAGTATACCGATCGGTGTACTACCGTCGGCCGAGTACACCGATCGGTGTACTTCGATCGGAGGAGTCGACGATGACAGCCCTGAGCGACCCGCTCGCCCTGCCCTGCGGCCAGGTGCTGCCCAACCGGTTGATGAAGGCCGCGCTCAGCGAGGGCCTCGGCACCGCGGACTTCGGCCCCGACGAGCGCCTCGACCGGCTCTACCGCCGCTGGGGCACGGGCGGCTTCGGCCTGATCGTCACCGGCAATGTGATGGTCGACCGCACCCAGCTGGGCGAACCGGGCAATGTCGTCGTCGAGGACGAGCGCCATCTCGGCGCCCTGCACCGCTGGGCCGAGACCGCCAAGGCGGGCGGCTCCCGGGTCTGGATGCAGATCAATCACCCCGGCCGCCAGGCCAACCCGCTCGCCTCCAAGACCCAGCCGGTCGCGCCGTCGGCCATCGCGCTCGACATCCCCGGCGTCCCCGCGCCCCGTGCGCTCACCGACACCGAGATCACCGACCTCGTGCACCGCTACGCCACCACCGCGCGCGTGGCCGAGGCCGCGGGCTTCGACGGCGTGCAGATCCACGGCGCGCACGGCTATCTCGTCTCCCAGTTCCTCTCGCCGCTGGCCAACCAGCGCACCGACCGCTGGGGTGGTGACGCGCAGCGCCGCGCTCGCTTCGTGCTCGAGGTGGTGCGCGCGATCCGCGCCGAGGTGTCCGATTCCTTCGCGGTGGCGATCAAACTCAACTCCGCGGACTTCCAGCGCGGCGGCTTCACCGAGGACGAGTCCCGCGCGGTGATCAGCCTGCTGGCCGCCGAACGCCTGGACCTGATCGAGATCAGCGGTGGCAGTTACGAATCCCCCGCCATGATGGGCAGGCCGGTCACCCGCTCGGCGAGCACGGCCGCGCGCGAGGCGTATTTCCTCGACTACGCCCGCTCGGTGCGGGCCCTGGCCGGGGCGGTGCCGCTCGCGGTCACCGGCGGATTCCGCACCAGGACGGCGATGGACGCGGCGGTCGACTCGGGCGAATGCGATGTGGTCGGTCTCGGCCGCCCGAGCACCCTCGATCCCGGCGCGGCGGGCGAGCTGCTGGGCGGGCGCACCACCCGGCTGCACTCGCGCCAGATCTCGCTGCGCCTGCCCGCCGCGCTGACGGCCCTGGCCTCGATCAAAGCCCTCGAGGGCGCGCTCGACCTGCAATGGCACACCGACCAGCTGCACCGCCTCGGCGCGGGCGAGGACCCCGATCCCCACCGCACGCCGTGGCTCACCGCGGCGACCATGCTCCAGCGCAACGGCCTGGACGCGTTCCGCAGCAGAAGGAGTTCCACCGTGCGCACGAAGAACCGCAAGTTCCAGATCGAACGCACCGTCGGCCGCTATCTGGGCAATCCGGCGGTGCGCGCGCTGAGCCGCATCGGCGTGCGCACCTCGTTGGCCGCCGAGCTGGAGACCACCGGCCGCAAGTCGGGTCAGCCCAGGGTGGTGCCGGTGTCGGTGTCCTTCGACGACACCGGCGCCTGGGTGATCAGCCAGCACGGCACCCGTTCGGGCTGGGCCGCCAATATCGGCGCCGACCCGAAAGTCCGGGTGCGCCAGGGCGATCGCTGGCGCACCGGGGTGGCCGAGCTGCGCCCCGGCGACGACGTGGCCGCCCGGGCCCGCGGTTTCGCCTCGAATCCGGCCTTCGCCGGCCTGACGGCGGCGACGTTCCGCGCCCTGGCCAGCGATCCGATCTCGGTGCGGATCACCTTCACCGACTAGTCGCCGTCGGGCACCAGGATGCCGAGCACCCAGTTGACCAGCGTGATGATGACACCGCCCCACAGCGCGGCCCAGAAGCCGTCGACACGCAGGCCGTAGTCGGTGATCTCGGTGATCTTGGCGGTGAGCCACAGCATGCCCGCGTTGACCACCAGCAGGAACAGCCCGAGGGTGAGGATCACGAACGGCAGGGACAGGAGTTTCACGATCGGCTTGATCACCGCGTTGACGGCCGTGAACACCAGCGCGACGAGCACGATGACCAGGGCCTTGCCCCAGTTGCCCCACTCCTGGGACCAGTCCGGCGGCACGTAGATATCGATTTTGTCGATCCACGCGGCCGCTGCCCAGATGGCAACGGCGTTGATGACCAACCGTATTGCTAGCTGCATACCCGCCATGCTAGGCCCGGAATCGGACATCGCGGCGGGACTGACACGAACCCGGCGCCGAATTCAGGCCGCGCGGTCGAGCATCGCGCGGATGTCGGCGCGCAGCGCGGTCACCGTCTCGGGACCGCCGAGCAGCGCGGTGGTGGCCGGTTCGCCCGCGCGCAGGATGCCCAGCACCAGGTGGGGCGTGCGGATTTCGCGGTCGCGGTGGTGAATCGCCTCGCGCAGTGACAGTTCCAGCGACTTCTTGGCCTCGGTGGTGAACGGGATGTGCCCCCAGTTGCCGCCCCCGAGCAACCGGCCCAGGACGCCGCGCCGGGGTTCGGGTTCGGCGCGGTCCCAGGCGTCGGGGCCGAAGTTCTCTGCGACGCTGGCCTGCACGGCGTCGAGGTCGATCCCGATCGAGCGCAGCGCCTCGGCGTCGTCGGCGCCCAGCGGCGTCTCGTCCGACCGGGCGGCCAGCGCGGCGCGCACGCCGTCGGCGGTGATGTCGCGGGCGGTGAGGACCGCGGCCAGGTCGGGTTCGGCGTGGGTGAGCACGCCGAGCAGCAGGTGCTCCGGCCTGATCCGGGAGGCCCCGAGTTCCTTCGCGTCCTCCTGGGCCACCACCACGGCCACCCGGGCGTGCTTGCTGAATCTCTCGAACATCAGCGGGTTCCGCCTCTCCGGTTGTGTTTCTGATGCACGGCCTGCTTGCTCACCTCGAGTGCCTCGGCGATGGCCTGCCAGGACCAGCCGTTGGCTCTGGCATTGGCCACCTGGATGGTCTCGAGCCGGTCGGCCAGCCTGCGCAGGGCGAGGACCGCGCGCAGGCCGACCGCGGGATCGGGATTTCCGGCCGCGGCGGCGAGGGTTGTTGCGTCCGTCATGGTGTCAATTTTGATTGACGATACTGGCGATGTCAACGAAAATTGACATCGCCGAGAGCGAACGAGTCGGGCGGGAGAAGTCAGCCGTTCCAGCGGCCGGTGGCGGTGAACTCGTCGAGGATCGCGGTCGGGCCGGCGAGATCCAGCCCCTGACCGGCCACCCAGGCGTCGTCGAAGTAGGTTCCGGCGTAGCGGTCGCCACCGTCGCACAGCAACGTCACCACGCTGCCGCTGCGGCCCTCGGCCAGCAGGTCGGCGATCAGGGCGAAGGCGCCCCACAGATTCGTGCCGGTCGAGCCGCCGACCCGGCGCCCCAACGTGGCGCTGGCGTGGCGCGCGGTGGCGATCGAGGCCGCGTCGGGCACCAGGATCATCCGGTCGACCACCTGGCCGATGAACGACGGTTCCACCCGCGGCCTGCCGATGCCCTCGATCCGAGACGGCATGCCCGTCTCGTACCCGGCGTCACCGGTCTCGTACCCGCCGAAGAAGGCCGAGTGCTCCGGATCGACCACGGCCAGCTTGGTCGCGTGCCTGCGATAGCGCAGGTAGCGCCCGATGGTGGCACTGGTGCCGCCGGTGCCCGCGCCGACCACGATCCACTCCGGCACCGGATGCGTCTCCAGCGCCAGCTGCTCGAAGATGGATTCGGCGATGTTGTTGTTGCCGCGCCAGTCGGTGGCCCGCTCGGCGTGGGTGAACTGGTCCATGAAATGCCCGCCGGACTCCTCGGCCAGCCGCTTGGCCTCGGTGTACATCTCCGGCGGCCGCTGCACGAAATGACAGCGCCCACCCTGGGCCTCGATCAGCGCGATCTTCTGCGGCGAGGTCGACGCGGGCATCACCGCCACGAAGTCCAGCCCGAGCAGCTTGGCGAAATACGCCTCACTGACCGCCGTCGACCCCGACGACGCCTCGACCACCGTGGTCCCCTCGCTCACCCAGCCGTTGCAGATGGCGTAGAGGAACAGCGAGCGCGCCAGCCGGTGCTTGAGGCTGCCGGTGATGTGGGTCGACTCGTCCTTGAGGTAGAGCTGCACCGGCCAGTCGGCGGGCAGCGGGTAGCGCAGCAGATGGGTGTCGGCCGAGCGCTGGGCATCGGCGTCGATCAGCCGGACGGCGTTATCGACCCAGGCCCGCGGGGCGCTGTGGTCGACGACCTTCACGCGGCCGACCCGTCGTCGTCACCCCGCAAGCGGGCCCGCAGTTGCGCCTTGTCCTGCCGACGGCGCTCGTCGACGATCGCGATGTCGGCGTTGACCTTGGTCCGCAGCGACTTGAACAGGGTGAGCGAGAGCGGCATCGCGACCAGCAGCGCGAACAGCGCGGCGACGATGATCGGGATATCGACCCCGATCAGCGCGGCGACGCCGATAATGAGCGCGGCGATCACCACCACCAGGCCGAGGCGGGCCAGCGTGTAGAGGGCCAGATTGCGGAAAAGCCGCTTTCCCGCGCCCGAACCTTGCTGACCGGTTGCTTCACTCACGCCAACAGCCTAACCCCGCGGCCGGACCGCTCGGCGCAGCCCCGTTCGCGGCTTTTGTCTATTACTTCCCCTTTACCAACAGTAGGTGGTTCGACTAGGTGGGGGTCGCAGTGCGACGATGACGCCATCTGATGAGGGAACTGTCGAGAACGGAGAGGTTAGCTATGACTGCGATCACCGTCGGCGGCCAGGACACTCTGCTGACACCAGGCCAAGTGGCCGCCATGTTCCACGTAGACCCGAAGACCGTCACACGGTGGGCTCATGCGGGCAGGCTCGGTTCGCTGCGCACGCCGGGCGGACATCGCCGCTTCCGCGAGTCCGAAGTGTTGCAGTTGCTCAGGTCGCTCACCACCGAGGCAGCCCCGCGCTGACCCCACACCGGCGGCGCGAGCCTGTCCCGGGCTCGCGTTTGCCGGATATTTCCCTTCCGTTGCGGATGTGCACACGGCGCGGACACGGCTACCCTCGATAGCAGGAGGTGAGCGACGTGACGTACCTGTTGGCACTCATCGCGATCGTGGCCGTGGCGGTGCTGTGCTGGAAGGCGTTCGGCCCCGAGAAGCCCCATCCCGGCTCCACCCGCCGCCAGGTGCTCGGCCCCGATGACGACCCGGAGTTCCTCTGGCGCCTCGGCAAGCAGCACCGCGACGATTCCGGCGATCTCTGACACCGGCGTGCTCCGGCCCACACGGTGATCCGGCTCGGCATCATACCGGCCAGTCGGGATGAAACATGCCATCGTGAGCTGGCACACATACCCCCGATTGCAGCGCGAAAAACCCGGGTAGATAACGTATTCCGGTGATCGATGTGCAGCAGGGTTCCATTCCGACCACTTGGCGCGCGGCTGACGGCAGCGCCGTGACGTTCACCGAGGCACGGTCGGCATGGACGCGCGCGGCACACGAGGTGCTCGCCGCGACCGCGACCCGCTTCAACAACTTCATCGTCAACACCGAGCTCGCGGAACTGGTCCAGGAAGAGTCCGGGATCCGCACCCAGGTGAAGTGGCAGCACTGGCTGCCCGTCGTGCTCGACCGCGTCGCCGAGCACTGTCACAAGAACAACGAACCGCCGCTGAGCGCCCTGTGCGTGCGCCGCAACCAGACCGTCGGCACCGGCTACCGCTACATCCTCGAACTCGCGGGCCTGCCCATCCCCGACGACCTCGAGATGCACGCCGCCGCCGCCCGCTGGCAGTGCTACCAGCACTACGCCACCGACCTCCCCGCCGACGGCGGCCTGCCCACCCTCCCCCCGAAGGTCGCCGCCGTCCGACAGCGCACCTCCCAGGACCTGGCCGCCACCGAAGCCGCCGAGGCCGCCGAAGCCAAGCGCACCGCCACCTCCCGCCGCAGCGTCACCATCCCCAAACCCGAACCCGTCCGCAAGCCGGTCTGCCTGACCTGCCACGTGGAACTCCCCGCCAACAAGATCTGCTACTACTGCTGATCCCCGACGGTTGTCGCGCGCTGGCTCATCCCGCCTCCGCGCGAGCGCGAGCCTCGGCCTCCATCGCGGCGATGAATTCGGTGACATCCGAGCCGTAGATACCCCAGCTGTTCACGCCGCCGAGCTCGACGAGGCGTAGCGTGCCGTCCGGGCCGACGCCGACGTCCACGGTGAGCATGGTCATGCCCTGCGCGAGCATCCGCCCCGCCGACGACCACCTCCCCCTCCGCGACCACCGGCCACCGCCCCACCATGGCGTCATACGCACCCACGATCAGCGCATCCCCCACAGCCTCCGCGACAACAGCGGCCCCGGGAAACTCCTCATGAAGATCAACGATCCACCGCACCCGCACCACCCGATGCTACGTCCACGGCCCCAACACCATTCGACCTCGACCCGCCGACCGGATATCCACAGTCATCCCCACCGCCCGCAACGAAGCCGCCAACACCTCCACCTCGACCCGAGTCCCCTCGACGCCTTCACCGCACAGTTCCTCAGCCATCACACGGGCCTCCACCAGCGACAACACCCTGCTCTTCCGAAGCGCCCCCATCACCACAGACATGGCGCCGCCCCCGACAACCCGAAGAGTCGACGTACCGTTCGCAGCGATGATCGCCGCCCGCATGCCATCCAACGGTGCCGGATAACCACATTCACTCCACCGACACCCACACCCCGAACAGTCACCCTCGACATCCCACTGGTGCCTCCCAGCCGAAAACACCTCGGCGACCGTGACTTCGACCTGCTCGCCACACCCGGCGCACTCGGTGAGATACGGCGCTGACTCGAGCACGGTGTTCATCCACCGAATCGTAGAGCCGCCGAAAATTCCGTGGTGCGTGGTCGCCGCTCGACCTATGCTGCGCGGGTGGGATGCAGCGCTGGGGTGCGCGGTGCAGACGAGTACGTCGAGAGACTGCAGGCCGAGCGACGCCGTTTCGTGTGGGCGCTGCAAAGGTATGGCGCCACGATGACTGTCAGTCATGACGAGGCCCGTGAGATCGTTCGAGCGAGGTTCGAACCGAACCGGCCGGATGATTTCGGCACATTCTGTATCGACGACCGGGAGATCACCGAGAACGACGAGCTGTACGTCTTCCGGATCGGGGCATGGGAATTCCTGATCGAGGACGATATCTCGTATGCGATCATCCCCGGCGCTGTTCCGGCCGTCTACAAACGCGGCGGGCGAGTGATCAGCCTGCCGCACATTCCCTGGGACCAACCTGTCACCGTTTCCCGACCGAACCCGTCCCCGGCACTGTTCGATGCGCACCGTAGAGCACTGGCACGAGCGTCGTTTCCCGCAAATAGGATTCGCGGCTCAGCACGGACTCTGCACGTCTATCTCGTCGACCTGGCCGAGGTCAGAGCCGTCATCGGATCCCACGACGAGCAGCGGCTGAGTCGTGTTCTGGCAGCCGCACCAGCCGCGTCCCTCGGGAACGACGACCGCCGAGCCGCGCGCAGCGAACAGGCACTCAGGGCGATCTTCGCGGGGGGACCTTTCACGGCCGACTTCGCCGAGTACTACATCGATGCACTGGAATCGATCTGCGACGAACTGTCCGAAGACGGTGGTGAGGTGGAGTTCCGGCTCACCGACCCGCACCTGCCCTTCGCCATCGAATGCTTGGCGACGAACTTGACGAACCTGGACCCCTTTCCGGATATCCCCGGCTTGGCATCGAGCTTCAACCGCGCCCGATGGAACGGGTGGGGACACCTGAGCAATCAGGAGTGCGCCAGCGAGCTCGAGCAGTGGGCGAACTACATTCCCGGCGATGACGACCTCGGCGACCACTTGGTCGAGTGGCTACGCATGTCGAAAGCAGCCGACAAGGACCTCATCGGCTTCTGGAGCGGATAGGGGCACTGCTGGACCTCACAAGGCAGACTCTCCCATGGTCCGATGTGCTCACTCTCGATGGTTGGTGGGTCGAGGAGCACGGTGTGTTCGCGCACAGCACCGACGGTGACCACACATCCCCCGAAGAGGTTCCCGACTGCCCGATTCTCCCCGGCGGCAGTTCCTCGCCCCGCAGCTTTGTCACGTCTGGACCATCGTCGGCCCACCCTCGATCCGATAGTCGACCTGCGTGCCACGCTGCTTCGGAGTCCAGCCCCGGTTGAGTGCTCTGTGTACGACCCTCGCGACCAGACGTGGAGTAATGATCGTGCCGTGATCGACCCAGGTGACCATTCGCTGGCCGTGCCCCTCGGCTATCTCCACGACGATCGCCAAGCCCGGTTCGTCATCCGGCGCCACCACCCACCTGTAGCGTTCGCCGTTGAGGTTCAAAATCCGGGTTCCCTGGCGTGCGATTCCCATGCGCTGACTGAACATGCTTTTACCCACGTTCTCAACGGATTTTTGGAGCTCGGCAGGCCGGTCTCACCAAAGGTCATCGGATGGAACTTGCGGGCGGCCAAGGCGAAGGTTCCCGGACTGCCGGAGGACCCTGGTAGAGGACTTTCAGTTCAACCCGGCGTAGCTGTGCAGGCCCGAGATCACCATGTTGATGATGAACAGGTTGAACAGCATCGCGACGAAGCCGGCGATGTTGATCCAGGCGGCCTTGGTGTCTCGCCAGCCGGAGGTGGCTCGGGCGTGGAGGTAGGCGGCGTAGAGGACCCAGGCGATGAAGGAGCAGGTTTCTTTGGGGTCCCAGCCCCAGAAGCGGCCCCAGGCGGCTTCGGCCCAGATGGCGCCGAGGATTACGCCCGCGCCGAAGAGGGGGAAGCCGATGATGGTGGTTTTGTAGGCGAGCTGGTCGAGGGTGCGGGCGTCGGGGAGGCGGCGGGCGATGGTGCCGAGGATGTTGTTCGACTCCTCGCCCGCGGGCTGGCGCATGCGGTACAGGTACAGCAGGCTGGCTACGCCGGAGACCAGGAAGACGCCGCTGCCGATGCTGACGATGGTGACGTGGATGGGCAGCCAGAACGAGCGCAGCGCGGGGACCACGGGGGCGGCGTCGGCGTAGAGGACGGTGCCCGCCAGGAACATCAGGATCAGCACGGGGACCAGCAGGAACGCCCACATGGCCCGGTAGCGGTGGTCGCGCAGGAAGTACAGGCCGATCACCACGGCGGCCGCGGTGGCCATGGTGGTGAACTCGTACATGTTGCCCAGCGGGAAGCGGTGGGTGGCGAATCCGCGCAGCACGATCGAGCCCACGTGCAGCGCGGCGCCGACGATCAGCACGGCGAAGGCCATGTTGCCGAGGCGTTCGCTGAGCGGCTTGACCGGAGGCGCCTCGATCCGGCCGGGCAGGGCGGGGTCGGCGGGGGCGCCGACGGTGACCAGTTCGCGGGCGGCGACCTGCTTGGCGCGCGCCGAGGCGTACTGCACGATCAGCAGAACGGTGGCCAGGGCGTAGATCGCCATGGCCGACATGAAGGCGAAATCGCTGTACCGTGCCAGCGTCTCGTCGATCCGCATCAGTTCTCCGCTCCCAGCAGCCGTGCCCGCAGTCGATCGAATTCGCCGCCCCAGCCCGCTTGATCGCTTCTGGCCAGGCCGCCCATCTCTACTACGGTGCGTCGTTGGTCCACGGTACCCGTACCGCTCTCGGCGGGGTAGGCCCGGACCCAGATCCGGCGCCGCTTCACCAGCAGCGATACCAGCAGTCCGGCCATCATGGTCAGCGCGCTGATCAGCACCCACTGCTGGGCGGGATCGTGCGAGACCTGCAGGTTGACGAACTCCTCGGCCCCGTCGAAGCTCACCTTGGTGCCGTTGGGCAGGGTGGTCGACTCCCCCGGACGCAGGTTGACCCTGGCCTCCTTGGTGAGCCTGCCCTGCTTGATCATCTCCGGGTCCAGCGCGAACAGCGACTGCGAGCGGCCGGTGTCCAGGCCGGTGTTGCCGCGGTAGATGTCGACGGCGACGGCCGGATCGTCCATCCGCGGGAACGACGAGGTGAGCAGGCTGCCGTGGAAGAACGCCGTGGGCGCGAACAGGCCCTCGATGGCGATCTGGTTCTGGCGGCGTTCTTCGTCGGTGGCGTACATGCCGCCGGGCGGGTCGATGCGCAGCGCGCCGCTGGACAGGAAGGTCTGGGCGTCGTCGGGGCGCCACTGGATGGTCTCGGTGCGGGTCTGCCCGTCCGGGAAGGTGACGGTGAACGTCGGCGCGAAACCGTGGCCCTGCAGGTAGACGCGGTCACCGGCCACGCGCAACGGGTGGTTGACGGCGAGTTCGGTGCTGCGCCAGGTATCGGTGCTCAGGTCGGCGCCGGACTGGTATTCGATGTTCGAGGTGAACATCTCGGCCTGGCCGGTGGGCAGGTAGTCGGCTTTGAAGTCCTTGACGCGCACGCACAGCGGGGTCATCCCGGTGCCGTCGTTGACATTGCCCGCGCGGAAGGAGTCGAACACCGCGGGCGAGGTGGTGCAGAAACCGGGGCCGTTGTCGGCGATCACGATGACATTGCCCTCGTAGCCGAACAGCTTGCCCAGCGCGATCGCGACCAGCAGCCCCACCAGCGACAGGTGGAACACCAGGTTGCCGAACTCGCGCAGGTACCCCTTCTCCGCCGACAGCGTCACCTCGCCGTCGCGCTGACCGGGCCGCACCTCGGTGCGCCAGCCGCGCAGCTGCTCGCGCGCCTGCTCGACGAACGCGGCGGCGTCTTCGTCGACGGTGTCGCTGCCGTGGTGCGGCAGGCGGCCCAGGTTGCGCGGCGCGGCCACCGGCGGGGTGCGCAGGGCCCGGAAGTGGTCCCAGCAGCGCGGCAGGATGCAGCCGACCAGCGAGATGAACAGCAGCACGTAGATGGCGGTGAACCAGAAGCTGCCGAACACGTCGAACAGCTCGAAGCGGTCCATCCACGGACCCAGCGTCGGGCGGTCGGCGATGTACTGGTCGACCTTCTGCGCGTTGAGGCTGCGCTGGGGCAGCAGCGCGCCGGGGATGGCGGCCAGGGCCAGCAGGAACAGCAGCACCAGCGCGGTGCGCATGCTGGTCAGGCCGCGCCAGGAGTTGCGGATCAGGGCCCAGGCACGGCCCGGCAGCGACTGCCTGCGGGGCGGGGAGGGGGCGGTGGGAGGAGTCAGTGTGTCAGTCATCAGATCGGGAGAGTCACCTCGGAGACGAAACCGTCGCGCACCCAGCCGACGAACTGGTCCCATGCCCCCGTGACCAGTGCGACGCCGACGGCGACGAGCAGAACACCCCCGATTACCTGGATGGTGCGCGAATTGCGCCGCAGCCAGCCCACACCACGCAGCGCGCCCGCCGAGCCGAAGGCCAGCACCACGAAGGGCAGGCCGAGCCCGAGGCAGTACGCCACGATCAGCACCACACCGCGCACCGCGGTGGTGCCCTCGGTGCCCGCCGACACCGCCATCACACCCGAGAGCGTCGGGCCCAGACACGGCGTCCAGCCCAGCGCGAACACCCCGCCCAGCAGGGGCGCGCCGACGATGCTGGTGAACCGGCGCGGTTCCATCCTGGTGTCGCGCTGCAGCGCGGGCACCAGGCCGATGAACACCAGACCCATCAGGATCGTCACCACACCGCCGATGCGCTGCAGCAGCTCCCGGTTGACATTGAGGGTCTGGATCACGCCGAACACGGTGGCCGTGGCCAGCACGAACACCACCGTGAACCCGGCGACGAACAGTCCCGCGGCACCGGCGACCCTCAGCTTGGCGCTACGACGGGTCGCGGTGAGCGTGCCCGCCTGCGCGGCCGTGGCAGGCGGCGCCTCGGCACCGACCAGCCCGGCCAGATACGACAGGTAGCCCGGCACCAGCGGCACGACACACGGTGAAGCGAACGACACCAGGCCCGCGAGCAGGCAGGCTCCCAGCGCCAGCAGCAACGGACCCGATGCCGCGGTCTGCTGGAAGGAATCCCCGACTGCGGCGAGCACCATCACTCTGAGGTGTCTTCGTCACGCTGTTCGTCGCGCGGCAACGACAGTGTGCGCTCGGTCTCGGCCGGTTCCGACGGGCCGAAATCGAACAGGCCGGCACCGGCGACGCTGCGCGGCACGGTCGCGATGCCCGCCCAACGATCGTCAACGGTCCAGCCCGCACCCATCCTGCGGGCGCCCTGGCGGGGACGACACGCGGTCAGATTTCCGGGACGACGACGGCTCACTGCTTCTCCTCGGCGATGGTCTCGACCACGGGCTGCAGGTCTTCGGCCAAGAGCGAGCGAAGGAAGACCGCGGCGACCCGGTGCTGACGATCGAGAATCAGCGTGGTCGGAATGACACTGGTGGGAAAGTTTCCGCCGAGAGCGAGCAAGGTTCGCATCGACGGGTCGTAGATGGACGGGTATTCGATCTTGTTGTCCACCACGAAGTCCTGGGCCTTGTCGCGCTGGTGATCGCGGACGTTGATGCCCAGGAACGCGACGCCCTTGTCCTTGGTCGCCGCGTAGACCTTTTCGAGTGCGGGCGATTCGGCGCGGCACGGGCCACACCACTGCCCCCACAGATTCACGACCACGACCTGGTTCGGGAAATCGTCGACCGAGACGGTCTTCCCCTCGTTCATCAGGTCGGGCCCCGAGAGCGTGCCGATCGTCCCGCGACTGGCGGGCGGGTCGTATCTGATATCGGTTCTACCACCCGGCGACACGAATTCGAAGGTGCCGCCACCGGTTGCCACCGCATCGGTACCGGTCGAGCAGCCCGCTGCCGCGACGATCACCAGCAGCGCGGACAGCGCGACGGTCAGCACCCGCGGCCGACGGCCACGGGCGGGTCCCGATGCGGTGGTGCCGCTCATGCGCCGTGAACCGCCGGATCCGAGGCCCCGGCGGGCTCGGAGTAGACGATGTCGACGAGGGTGTCGCCGTGATAGACCAGCGAGGTGAGCGAGGCCAGCGAGCACTGCCGGTTGCGCGGGTCGTGCCAGAGGCGCTGACCCTGCAGGAACCGGCGCAGCGTCCACACAGGGAGCTGATGCGAGACCAACACGACCTCGTGCCCGGCGCCCTCGACGCGCGCCTTGTTGACCGCGGCCAGCATGCGATGGGCGATCTGCAGGTACGGCTCGCCCCAGGACGGGGTGAACGGGTCGCGCAGCTTCCACCAGTGCCGCGGCTTGCGCAGCGCGCCGTCACCGACCGACACGCGCAGGCCCTCGAAGGTGTTGCCCGCCTCGATCAGGTTCTCGTCGGTGCGCACGACCACGTCGTGGGCGGCGGCGATGGGGGCGGCGGTCTCCTGGGCGCGCTGCAACGGGGAGGCGATCACCAGGGAGATGTCGTGGTCGGCCAGCGAGCGGGCGACGGCGGCGGCCTGCGAGCGACCGGTCACCGACAGGCTGAAACCGGGCAGGCGGCCGTAGAGGATGCCGTTGGGATTGTGCACCTCGCCGTGGCGCAGCACGTGGACGATGGTCTCCACGGTCGACGGGTCGTCGTCGAGGCCGGGCGGCGCCGCGGCGGGAGCCGGATGCGGCGCCTGCGCCGCGTCGTCGGGGGTGGCGAATTCTGCGTCGGGCTGGTCGGAGCTCACGCTGTGGATCCTTCGGGGGTTGCGGCCGCGGCCGCGAGGGCGGCGGCGGGCAGAGCGGCGGCGATACGGTCGAACGCGTCCTCGTCGAGTGCCGCGGAGACGAACCACGCTTCGAACGCGCTCGGCGGCGCGTACACGCCCGCGTCGAGCAGGGCGTGGAAGAAAGCGGGGTAACGCCAGGTCTGGCTCGCCTTGGCGGCGGCGTAGTCGGTGACCGGGCGCTCGGCGAAGAACACGCTCACCATATTGCCTGCGAACTGGACCTGATGCTCGACCCCGGCCTCGGTGAGCGCTTTCGCGAACAGCGAGCCGAGCCGGTCGGCGTTGCGATCCAGTGCCGCGTACACCGTGTCGTCGGCGGCGCGCAGGGTCGCCAGACCGGCCGCGACGGCGACGGGATTCCCCGACAGCGTGCCCGCCTGGTAGACCGGGCCGAGCGGGGCGAGGTTGTTCATGATCTCGGCGCGTCCACCGAACGCGGCGGCGGGCAGGCCACCGCTCATCACCTTGCCGAAGGTGTAGAGGTCACCGGCGACGCCCTCGCGGCCGTACCAGCCCGCGGCGCTCACCCGGAAACCGGTCATGACCTCGTCCATGATGAGCAGCGCGCCGTTGTCGTGAGCCAGCGTGCGCAGGCCCTCGTTGAAGCCGGGCAGCGGCGCGACCGCGCCCATGTTGCCCGCGGCGGCCTCGGTGATCACGCACGCGATCTGCCCCGGATGCGCCTCGAAGGCGGCGGCCACGGCGGCGAGATCGTTGTAGGGCAGGACCAGGGTGTCGGCGGCCTGGGCGCCGGTCACGCCCGGCGAGGTGGGCAGGCCGAGGGTGGCCACGCCCGACCCGGCGTCGGCCAGCAGCGCGTCGACGTGGCCGTGGTAGCAGCCGGAGAACTTGATGATCTTGGTGCGGCCGGTGAAGCCGCGGGCCAGGCGCACCGCGCTCATGGTGGCCTCGGTGCCCGAGTTCACCAGGCGCACCCGCTCGACCGGTTCCACCCGGGCGGCGATGGCCTCGGCGAGCTCGATCTCGGCCTCGGTCGGCGCGCCGAAGGACAGGCCACCGGTGGCGGCCCGCTGCACCGCCTCGACGACGGCCGGGTGCGCGTGCCCGAGGATCATCGGACCCCACGAGCACACCAGATCGACGTACTCGTTGCCGTCCGCGTCACGCAGGGTGTAGCCGTCGGCGGAGGCGATGAAGCGCGGCGTGCCGCCGACCGAATTGAACGCGCGGACCGGCGAATTCACGCCACCCGGGATCACCGAAGCAGCCCGCTCGAAGAGCTGGGCGGACACCGGCACCTGCGAGGGGCTGGTCCTGGTCGCGCGCGGAGAAGAACTCACGGATTCCAGTGTCTCAGCTTGCCTCGGCGCGCCGGACGACAGGGTGGAGCACAGTGACCCAGACCGCAGCGACCCACCGGCGACACGCCCGACACACCGCCGTGATCCGCGCGGGAATTCGATCCGGCCGCACCGGCACGGGGCTACGCTGCGGGCTGCTCTGCCGCCCCGGGCGGCTCGTCACCAGGTTTCAGCGAGAGGGTATTCCATGCGTTTCGGCGTCACCAGCACTGCCCTTGGCACGGGCTTCGTCGCGGCCGGGGTCCTGTTCGGCGCACCGGCGGCGGGCGCGCTCGCCCCGCAGATCCAGCCCGACCGGATCGGGGTGACGCTCAGCCACGAGGAGACCGTCGCGCTCGGCGCGGGCCCGATCCCGGCGGTCACGGCGATGTTCGTGCCGCCCGACCGGATCGGCGCGGGCCTGCACAGCGACACCGCGCTCTACCGCGACGAGCGGGGCGGCGTGCACGCCACGCTGCGGCAGGTGGTGACCGAGGCCGCCGGACATCCCGACGGCACCGTCAGCGTGTATCTCAACGCGCCCGGCACGCGCGGCGGCAGGCTGCTCGACATCTACCAGGCGTGGACCGGCTAGGTGTACATGCAGGGGATCTCGGCGGAGAGCGTGTGCAGCTGGCACATGATGCCGTTGTAGATCCCGCCGGAGCCGGTCTCGGGGGCGAAGCCGTCCGCGGCCGGTTCGGCGGACGGGGTCAGCGGCAGGCCGGGAGCGGCCTGGGCGGGCGCGGCGGCGAGGGCGAGTGCGGCGGCGGCCGTACAGATTCCGGCGGCGAGCTTGCTGATCATCGGTGTCCTCCTCGGTGCGTTCCGAACCCCAACGCACACATCGGAATTCGCTTCACTCAGTGCATCGGTTCGACCGGCCGAGGTGCTACAGAGCGCGCGGCGGCCGCGCGGGCGACGGCATCGATGACCAGCAGACCGGCGACGATCACCAACCCGGTGGCCAGCACGATCAGCGGCGGCACATACCGCACCGCCTCGAAACCCGGGTGCTCGTCGGTGCCCACGAATTCGGTGGTGCGCCGGGCATTGCCCCAGCTGTAGGCCGCGCCCGCCAGCAAGATCACGGCCAGGGCCAGTTCCGTCAGCGCCGTGACGATCCAGCGATTCATTCCCGCGATCCTGCCAGGGCGGTGGCCAGTGCGGCGCGCAGCCCGGTGTGGTCGATCGCCCACGCCCGTACGACGGCACCGTCGGCCAGGCGCAGGCCGATGCCGCGGCGGCGCCGGGGCATGCCGCTGAGCTCGCCGAGCGCGCGGGCCTCGGCGGCATCGTCGTCGTCGGCGGGCAGCACGGCCGCGATGCGGGCCACGGCTACGGATTCGGTGCCCTGCCGCAGTGTGTCGGGGGTGAGTTCGACCCTGGCGTGCGCGCGACCGGCGACCACCTGCAGTGCGGTGAAACCACCGAGGGCGAGGGCGCAGAAGCCGAGGGCGAAACCGTGCAGCGTGCTGCCGGTGGCCCATTCGACGAGCAGGATGACCGCGCAGAGGACGGGACCGTAGGCGACCGCGCGCCAGCGGGCGCCGGGTTCGGAGAACAGCATCACAGCGTCGTCGCGCCGCAGCGCGGTGGCGTCAGCCGACAATGCTCGGGAGCAGCACGAGTGCGATGGTGGCGACCACGAGCAGAACCATCAATCCGATGACCAAGCAATCGCGTCGCAGACTGTGGGGCTGCTGGATCACCACGCGCATCATTGCCTCCGCTCAGTGTGACCATCCTCACCATACACTGTGGCCGGTGAGCGGCCAACGACGTCCGGGGTCTACCCGGTGTTCACCGCTTGTTCAATTGGAAGTACCGCGTGGAGTCGGGGCGGAAACTCAGATACGCCGCGCCCGCGGCGAGCACGCCCTGCACGATCGCCGTCGCCCCGCTGATCATCGCGGCGGCACCGGTGACGGCGGCGATGTTGAACATCGTGGCGATCGCGCCCAGTGCCAGCCAGACGGCGGCCACCGTCAGCAGGGTGCGCGCCCAGGACTTGCCGCGCCCGAGCTGATGGGCGATGACCACCGTGAGGGCGCACACGAGCAGCCCGACCACCGCCGTGAGCACGAAGGCGGCCAGGATCAGTACGTCCACGGTCGAGGCGGGCATGTTCGGGTCGGTCTTGTGCATCTCGTCGAGGAACTGCTTGCTCAGGTCCCCGCGGCGGCCGTACATGGTGGCCACGCTCGCGCCGGTGTAGATCACGCCGAGGCCGGCCACGCCCCACCACAGCTGCCGTGCGGTGCCGACGTCCTCCGGCATCGGGAGGGATTCTGGTTTGTTCGGTGGAACGATCACGACAGCCAGTGTGCAGCCTCGGTCGCCCAGTAGGTGAGCACGATGTCCGCGCCCGCCCGCCGGATGCCGACCAGCGATTCCAGGATCGCGCCCCTGCGGTCGATCCAGCCGCGTTCGGCGGCGGCGGTGATCATCGCGTACTCGCCGGAGATCTGGTAGGCGGCCACCGGCACGGTCGAGCGGTCGGCGACGTCGCGCAGGATGTCGAGGTAGGACATCGCGGGCTTGACCATCACGATGTCGGCGCCCTCGGCCAGGTCGAGATCCAGTTCGCGCAGCGATTCGCGGCGGTTGGCCGGGTCCTGCTGGTAGGTGCGGCGGTCGCCTTCCAGCGAGGAGCCCACCGCCTCACGGAACGGGCCGTAGAAGGCCGAGGCGTACTTGGCGGCGTAGGCCAGGATGGCGGTGTCGGTGTGCCCGACGGCGTCGAGGCCGCGCCGGATCGCGCCGACCTGGCCGTCCATCATGCCGCTGGTGCCGAGCAGATCGGCGCCCGCCTCGGCCTGGGCCAGCGCCATCTCGACATAGCGGTGCAGGGTGGCGTCGTTGTCGACCCCGCCGTCGGGGCCGATCACGCCGCAGTGGCCGTGGTCGGTGAATTCGTCGAGGCAGGTGTCGGCCATGACCACGGTCGAGTCGCCCACCTCCTCGGCGAGCGCGCGCAGGCCGCGGTTGAGGATGCCGCGCGGATCGCTGGCCTGGCTGCCGGTGGCGTCCTTGTCCTCGGGCAGCGGGACGCCGAACAGCATCAGCCCACCCACGCCCGCGGTCACCGCCTCGACGGCCGCCTTGCGCAGCGAGTCCAGCGAGTGCTGGTACACCCCCGGCATCGAGCTGATCTCGCGCGGCTCGTCGATGCCGTCGGCGACGAACATCGGCAGTACGAGGTGGCGCGGCTCGAGCGTGGTCTCGGCGACGAGCCGACGCAGTGCGGGGGTCCTGCGCAACCGCCGTGGGCGGTCGAAAGCGGTCATATTCCGCAGAGTACGCCTGCGTGCCCGGCGTGGTCGCGCCGCCTAGGGCGCCTCGCCGGAGCGCGATAATTCACCCAGGATCGACTCGAACGCAGCAAACACCGGGGTGGGTCCGGCCGACCCCCAGGTCTGGTTGGTGAGCAGGATTCCGGTCACCGGTCCGTCGTTGCTCCAGGTGGAGCCGAGACCGCCCGCCCAGCCGTAGGAACCGGCGCGCGGGCCGTCCGGCAAGTCGGTGAGCTGGACACCCATGCCGTGGCCCCAGCCCGCGCTGCCGTCGGGATTCGGGCCGCCGCGCGCGAGCTGCTCGGCGGTGAGGTGATTCGTCGTGAGCGTTGTCACGGCCCGTTCGGACAGGACCCGCACGCCGTCGAACACGCCGCCGTCGCGCAACATCCGGGCGAACCGGTGATAGTCCGCGACGGTGGACACCAGCCCGTCGCCGCCGCCCTCGAAGGCCGGTGGCGCGCTCCACTGGCCGTCGACCGGATCGTGCACGACGCGCTCGCCGTCGCGTTCGGTGTAGTGCGGGCCGAACCGGTCGAGTCGTTCGGGCGGGACCCAGAAGCCGGTGTCGGTCATCCCGAGCGGGTCCAGCACGCGCTCGGCGAGGAACTCCGCGAACGAGGTGCCCGCCGCCCGGCCGACGAGGAAGCCCAGGATCGGCGCGCCGACGTGATAGAGCCAGCGCTCCCCCGGCTGGTACTGCAACGGCAGGGTGCCGAGCCGGGCCAGCCACTCGTCCCCCGGCGGGAGTTGCGCGGGTGTCGGCGGGCCCCAGCCCAGACCGAGCTCGCTCCAGGCGGCGTCGAACGGCTTGGGCGAGAAGTCGGTGAAGTCCATGCCCCAGCCGAGCCGGAAGGTGAGCAGATCGTCGACCGTGATCGGGCGCCGCGCCACGACGGTGTCGGTGACCTCGGCGCCCGGGTGGATGAGCACCTGACGGTCGGCGAGTTCGGGGAGCAGGCGGTCGACCGGTTCGGCCGGGTCGAGCAGGCCGTCGTCGACGAGGACGGCGGCGGCCGCCGCGGTGAGCGGTTTGGTCATCGAGGAGATACGGAACAGGCTGTCGGTGCGCACCGGCGCGGCGCGCGCCTGGTCGAGATGACCGATCGCGCCGGTCGACACCCGGTCGCCGACGGCGACGAGCCAGGCCAGCCCGAGCAGTTCGTCGGCCTCCACATGGGCGCCGAGGCGCCGGGTGATCTCCTCCGTTGTCATCGTGTCTCCTCCCCCGTCGACTGTGCCACCGAATCCTGGTGTCACTAGAGCACAGCCCACCGACAGACTCCCGGCGCAACGCCGCGCGGGGCCGGTGGATACGATCGAATCCGACTGGAGCTCAATGGCTTCCGCGAGCGGATCACGAAACTTGTCGGACCCCCTCGGTACAATCGAAAGCGTGTTCGAGGGTTCCCGGCGATCGGGGACGGGGACCCATTCGCGACGGGAGGACGCCATGAACGCCATTGCCGCAACGTCGAAGTCCGGATTCATCGCACCGTATGTGCCGCTGGAGAAGAAGCGGCTGCCCGCGGGCAGGCCGCGCCGCTGGTACATCGCGCACAACCGCAGGCTCAAGGCCATGCGGTTGACCATCGCGCTGCTCGACAGCGGGGTGTACCTGCCCAACCAGGCCACCAACGACACCATCCGCCGCACCGCCGAACAGATCGAGCTGCGGGCGCCCTCGGACGCCACCTGCCGGCTGGTGCGCACGCTGCTGCGCTACAGCCGGTGATCTCGATACGACGAAGGCCCGCCACGATGGGCGGGCCTTCGGGTCTCGTTCGCCGGCTAGCGGCTGCTGCTACGGCGGCTCTTCTTGCGCGGCGGCGGCAGCAGGCCCTCGGCGCGCAGGCGCGAGGCGTGCTCGGCCAGGGCCTCCACCAGGGGGCCCACCTGGGCGGTCTCGGGCTGCACGTCGACCCGCAGGCCGAACTCGATCGCGGTCTCGGCGGTCTTGGGGCCGATGCAGGCCACGATGGTGCGCGCGTGCGGCTTGCCCGCGATACCCACCAGGTTGCGGACCGTGGAGGACGAGGTGAACAGGACCGCGTCGAAACCGCCGGTCTTGATCATCTCGCGGGTCTCCGCGGGCGGCGGCGAGGCACGCACGGTGCGGTAGGCGGTGACGTCGTCGATCTCCCAGCCGCGCTCGCGCAGGCCCTCGGCGAGGGTCTCGGTGGCGATATCGGCGCGCGGCAGCAGCACCCGGTTGACCGGGTCGAACACGTCGTCGTAGGGCGGGAAGTCGGCCAGCAGGCCCTCGGAGGACTGCTCGCCGCTGGGCACCAGCTCGGGGTTGATGCCGAAGGAACGCACCTTCTCCGCGGTGGCCTCACCGACACAGGCGATCTTCACCCCGGAGAACGCGCGCGCGTCCAGACCGAACTCGGCGAACTTCTCCCACACCGCGCGCACCGCGTTGGTGGAGGTGAACACCACCCACTGGTAGCGGCCGTCGACCAGGCCCTTCACCGCGCGTTCCATCTGCGCGGGGCTGCGCGGCGGCTCGACCGCGATGGTCGGCACCTCCATCGGGATGGCGCCGTGGGTCACCAGGCGCTCACTCATCTCGCCTGCCTGGTCCTTGGTGCGCGGCACCAGCACGGTCCAGCCGTAGAGCGCCCGCGACTCCCACCACGACATCTTCGAGCGCTTGTCGACCTCCTTGCCGACCGTCACCACCAGCGGACCGACCAGCTCGGAGGCGGCGTTGTTGAGGGTGGCGAGGGTGGCCTCGATGGTGCGCTGCTGACGGGTGGTGCCGCGCACGGTCACCGCGACCGGCGTCTGCGGGGCCAGCCCGTGCTCCACCAGCGCGCTCGCGGTCTCGGCCAGGTGGCCGGAGGTGGCGTTGAGCACCAGCGGGCCCGGCGCGGCGGCCAGCGCCGCCCAGTCGACCTCGCCGCGCACATCGGCCTCGGTGTGCCCGGAGCCCAGCGCGATCCCGGCGTAGCTGGGCACCGCGGAGCCGTTGGGCAGGCCCGGCAGCACCTCGAACACCATGTGCGAGCGGGTCACGGCATTGACCTCGTTGATCACCGAATCGGTGGTCAGCGGGTCACCGGCGACGACACGCACCACGTCGTGGCCGTTGCGGGCCTCGGCGATCAGCGTCTTGGCCACCTCGGCGGGTTCGCCGAGGGCGGGCCGCACGTCGACCGGACGTTCGCCGTCCTCGTTCGCCTCGACCGCGCCGCCGATCAGCGCCAGCACGCCCTTGTCGACATCGGGATCGGTGAACGCCAGCGTCGCCCGCTCGAGCACTTCACGGGCACGCACGGTCAGCAGGGCCGGATCGCCGGGGCCGGAGCCGACGAAAAGGATCCGCCCTGGTTGCTTCTTGGTGGCTCGGCTGCTCATCGGTTGTTCTCCATCGGGCTGGAATTGGTGAAGTCTGTGGCCGGGGCCGGCTCGTCCACGCTCAGCAGAGCGCGGGCGCCGAGATCCAGCAGTTCGCGCGCGAGCGTGCGGCCGAGCTCCGCCGCGTCCTGCGGCGCGCCGACGATCGAGGCGCGCAGCACATCGGAGCCGTCGATCGCCGCGGCACAGGCCCGCAGCGAGAGCTCCTCGAAGATGCGCCCGTCCTCGTCGATCGACTCGACCACCTCGGCGATGGCACCGATCGGGGCGGTGCAGCCCGCCTCGAGCTCGCCGAGCAGCGCGCGCTCGGCGAGCACCGCGGCTCTGGTCGGTTCGTCGTCGAGTTCGGCCAGGATGGCGATCAGGTCCGGGTCGTCGCTGCGGCATTCCACCGCCAGGGCACCCTGTGAGGGGGCGGGCAGCATCTGCACCGGCTCGAGCGATTCGGTGATGGCGTCGGTGCGCCCGATCCGCGACAGGCCGGCGCGGGCGATCACGATGGCGTCGAGTTCGCCCTCGCTCACCTTGCGCAGCCGCGAGTCGATGTTGCCGCGCAGCGGGACGATCTCGAGGCCGAGTCCCAGTGCGCGCAACTGCGCGGCCCGGCGCGGCGCCGAGGTGCCGACCACCGCGCCCGCGGGCAGTTCGCCCAGCACCAGTCCGTCGCGGGCGACCAGCGCGTCGCGCGGGTCCTCACGGGGCGGAATGGCGGCGATGGTGAAGCGCGGGTCCTGCGCGGTGGGCAGATCCTTGTAGGAGTGCACCGCCACGTCGATGGTGCCCGCGGCCAGTTCGTCGCGCAGCGCGGAGGTGAACACGCCGACGCCGATCTTCTGCACGGGATCCGACGACAGGTCGCCGGGGGTCTTGATGACGACCAGCTCGGCGGGCTGGCCCGCCGCGATCAGCGCGTCGCGAACGGTGCCCGCCTGTGTCAGGGCGAGCAAACTGCCGCGCGTGCCGATCCGCCACGGCGCGCGAAGGCTGCCTGCGGTCACGGTGTCCTCTTCCTGCACTGTCGTGGTCATGCCGTTTCCTCCTGCGACTCGGTCATGCGGGCCTGCCCATCGCCGAGGTGCCCTGCGGTGAAGTCGTCGGCCAGCGCGGACTCGGCGGCCGCGACCTCCATCGGCGCGGCAACCGCTTGCACCGCACCGGGTTTGAGTTCGAACAGCTCACGCAGCGCTTCGGCGTAGCTGTCACCGCCCGGGGTGGACGCCAGCTGCTTGACCCGCACCGTCGGCGCGTGCAGCAGCTTGTCGACGACGCGGCGCACGGTGCGCGCCACCTCGTCGCGGGCCGGGTCGGCCAGGTCGGGCAGGCGCGAGTCGAGGCGGAGCAGTTCGGCCTCCACCACGTCGGCGGCGCGCTGGCGCAGCGCGGCCACCGTGGGGGTGACCTCCGCCATGCGTTGCCCGGCAAGGTATTTGGTGAGTTCGTCGGCGACGATGAGGCGCGCGGCGGCGGTGTCGTCGGCCGCGGCGCCCGCGGCCGGATCGCGCTGCAGCGATTCGATGTCGATGACGGCGACGCCGGGCAGTCCGGCCACGGCGTGTTCCACGTCGCGCGGCAGGCCGAGGTCGCAGAAGACCAGGGGCCGCTCGGCGGCGTCGGTACGGGTGCGGCCTGCGAGCGCGCGGTGGGTGTCGGCCAGGGTGACCACGGAGCCCACCGCGCCGGTACAGGTGATCACCACGTCGGCACCGGCCATGGCCTCGGTGAGCCGCGACATCTCGATCGCCTCGGCGTCGACGCCGTGCATGGTGCGCCCGGTCTCGGCCAGCCGCTGCGCGCGCTCGACGGTCCGGTTGACCACCATGATCCGCCCGATCCCTGCCCGCGACAGATGCGCGACCGCCAGGCCGCCCATCGCCCCGGCCCCGAGGACCACCGCGGTCCGGCCGCCGAGTTCGCCGACGATGCCGCGCGCCCGGTCCAGCGCCACCGACACCACCGAGGCGCCCGCCCGGTCGATCCCGGTCTCCGAGTGCACCCGCTTGCCGACCCGCAGGCCGTGCTGGGCCAGCTCGTGCAGGGTGCGCCCGACCGCCTGCTGGCCGTCGGCGCTGGCGTAGGCGCTGCGAATCTGGCTGAGCACCTGCTGCTCGCCGACCACCATCGAGTCCAGGCCGCTGGCCACCGCGAACAGATGCTCGGCGGCGGCCTCGCTGTAGCGCACGTAGGCGTGCTTGGTGAGATCGCCCAGCGGCAGCCCGGAGTGGCGGGTGAGCAGGTCGCTGACCTCGCCGAGGCCACCGTGGAAGGCGTCGACCACCGCGTAGACCTCGACGCGGTTGCAGGTGGAGACGATCATCGCCTCGGAGACGTGGCTGGAGGCGAGCAGCCGGTCGACCAGCTTCGGCCGGTCGGCCTCGCTGATGGCAACCTTCTCGAGCACGGAGACGGGCGCACTCCGGTGCGAAATCCCGACCAATAGAACGCTCATGGGGTGATCACCGATCCCTTGGTGCTTGGCTCCGTTGCCGAGTGGGGCGTGGTCGCGTGCGACGCGGTGCGTCGCTGCGGCCGGGCGCGCGCCGGTTCGACCGGCGCGGGATGCGTGAGGGCGGGATGGTTCTGCGGCGGCACCCGGCGCGCGACCCGGGCCGACCCGGCGCCGGCGGCCTCGGGCAGCGCGGGCGCGTCGTTGCGCGCGGCGTCGAACGAGAGCATCTGCAGTTCCATCGCCAGGTCGACGCGGCGGACCTCGACGTGGGCGGGCGCGCGCAGCTCGCACGGGGCGAAGCTCAGGATCGAGGGCAGCCCGGCCGCGACGAGGTGATCGCACACGTCCTGGGCGGCCTCGTCGGGGACCGCGACCACCGCGATGGTCGGGGCGAGGGCCGGGATCTGGTCGGTGAGCCGCTCGACATCGCGCACGACGAGACCGGCGTACGACTGGCCGATCACCGCCGGGTCGTTGTCGAAGATCCCGACCACGGTGAAGCCTCGTACCCCGAAACCGCCGTAACCGACCAGTGCGCGGCCGAGATTGCCCGCACCGATCAGCACCACCCGATGTCCCTGCGACAGACCGAGCACATCCTCGATCCTCGTGCGCAATTTGGCTACGTCATAGCCGACACCCCGCACACCGTTGGGTCCGAGGAAGGAAAGATCTTTACGCAGCTTCGCCGAATTGACACCCGCCGCGACAGCGAGTTCCTCACTCGATACGATGGCTACACCCTCGTCGGCCAACCCGGCGAGAACCCGGAGATAGGTAGCGAGACGAGTCACCGTGGCCTGCGGAATGTCCCGCTGAAGAGCCTTGCCGGAGACGCCACCGGGCGTCTCGTGCTGCTCTGTCACGTCGTCGGCTCCTCGTGCCGGGCCTGATCGCGGTCCGGTTCCTGTCGTTCGTTCACCGGGGTTGGTCGCCGCGCGGTGAGGCGGCGGCCGGTCCATGGGGGGCTGTCACAAACCCGGCCACCGCCGCTGCGTGAAGCGGCGGTGCGGATTGCGTGCCACCACCGTAACCGCTTGTGCAGGCGTTCACAAAGTCGGTGAAATTGGCCTCATTTTCCGCCGCGACCAGCGAAACGGCTCAGGTCTGCCCGCAAACGCGGCTCGTCGACGTCGAAATAGCTGTGTTCACGGCCGTCCAACAGGACCACCGGCAGCCGATCGCCGTACTCCGCGCGCAGGGCGGGGTCGCTGACCGCGGCTTCGTCCACATCGACGGTGTGCACCGGGAGACCGAAATCACCACAGATCGTCTCCAATTGCGCCAGTGCGATGGTGCACATACCGCAACCGGCGCGGGTCAACAGGGTCACGGTGGGTGTGGGATTCGTCATGACCCTTATTTAATCCCCGAGCCCGGCGCGGGTTGTCGGTGAATCCGGTTACTGTGGACATGGTTCGCGCGACTAGCGGAGGGTACTGGTGCCGGAACGTTCGAAGGTGACTAGGGCCGGATTCGTCGCAGGGCGATTCGGGGAGTTCCCTGCACGGTGGCAGCCCAGCCGCCTCGGTCAGGAGCTACAGGAGCAGTTCGCACGGCTGCCACGCAGCCCGTTCGGGCCGAGCGAGGAGGAGCTGCGCGCCAATCTGGCCGGTGAGGCCAGTGCCGACGCCGCGCTCACCCTGCACGACGCCGAACTGGCCGAGCAGGGCGAGGACACGGGCCCCGAGGTCCCGCGCGACCTCACCGCCGCCGCGTTCTTCGACGTCGACAACACCCTCGTGCAGGGTGCCTCGATCGTGCACTTCGCCCGCGGGCTGGCCGCACGCAAGTATTTCAAGACCTCCGACCTGGTCGACGTCGCCTGGAAGCAGGTGAAGTTCCGGGTCACCGGCAAGGAGAACTCCTCCGACATGGCCTCGGGCCGGGAGAAGGCGCTCAGCTTCATCGCGGGCAGGCCCACCGCCGAGCTCGCCGCGCTGGGCGAGGAGATCTACGACGAGATCATCGCCGACAAGATCTGGCCGGGCACCCGCGCGCTGGCCCAGATGCACCTCGACGCGGGCCAGCAGGTGTGGCTGGTCACCGCCACGCCGGTGGAGCTGGCCAATGTGATCGCCAAGCGCCTCGGCCTGACCGGCGCGCTGGGCACCGTCGCCGAGAGTGTCGACGGGAAGTTCACCGGCCGCCTGGTCGGTGACATCCTGCACGGCCTCGGCAAGGCGCACGCCGTGCGCACCCTGGCCATCCGCGAGGGCCTCAACCTCAAGCGCTGCACCGCCTACTCCGACAGCCACAACGACGTCCCGATGCTCTCGCTGGTCGGCACCGCCGTCGCCATCAACCCCGATTCCGACCTGCGCGAGGTCGCCAAGAACCGGGGCTGGGAGATCCGCGACTTCCGCACGGGCCGCAAGGCCGCCAAGATCGGCGTCCCGACCGCCCTCGCCCTCGGCGCGGCCGGCGGCGCGGTGGCCGCGGCAGTGGCTCGTCACCGGGATCACTGATTAGTTGGAGCGCTGGCGCGCTCGAGGTCGCGGCCCCTGGAGGGTCGCCGGTCAGGCACCGTTG